>JAIFNK010000050.1 GCA_020047775.1 Akkermansia sp.
GTACTTCGGCACGCCTGCGGAAATGGTCGGTTATTTCCGCGACGCGTGCGAGGAACTGGCGATCTCCCATCCGTCGGTCACCACGATGTCCCCGTTAGGAGCGGACTTCGTGTTTGATGTGTTGGAAACACCACTGAGCCTGATCGGCGGTGGATCGAATACGGGTGCGGCCCGGCGATTCCCCTCCTCGTTCTGGCAGGAGCGATTCGAAAGCGTGAACCTGATGCAATCGCTCCGGCTCGGGAGCAGCCAGGTTTCCAAAGCGGGCGATGAGCGGGATGGCGAGCGGCTGCCGGTGCCGCCCAAGCCTGCGAGGAGACTTCGAGCGGTGGTGGCGGTGTTTGCCACCCACTTCCTGCGTTCGCTGCTTTCCAAGCTCAGGAACCGGGGAACGGTTTACAGCACCTGCTTGGAAGCACCGCTGCTGGCCGCACTCACCGCGATCACCCTGCGGTCCTCGCCGGAGGGATCCTATCAGTTCGCCACGGCGCTGCACATTCCCGCCTATTTGTTCCTGAGCGCCACCGTCGCGATGTTTCTGGGCCTGACGAACTCCGCGACGGAGGTGCTGCGGGACCGGCCCATCCTGCGGCGCGAGCGGAACTGCCAGCCTGGAGCGGGTTCCTACGTGATCGCCAAGCTGGCTGCGCTGGGATTGGTCGCCGGAGTCCAGTGTTACGCCTACCTGGTGGTGGGAAATTACTTTTTGGAAATCGACGGCATGCTTCCTTATCACTGGCTGTGGATGACCCTGACCGCATGGACGGGCACGGCCATGGCACTGGTGGTGTCCTCAATCGTCAAAACCGAGCGGGCCGCCCTCACCGCCGTGCCGCTCCTGCTGGTGCCGCAGATGTTGCTGGCGGGAGCACTGGTGCCTTACCGGGAGATGAATCACGGCTTGTTCGGCGATGCGGCGGTGGCGCGCGACCGGGGCGGGATTCCCGTGCCGGCCACGATCATGCCACTGCGCTACGCCTACGAGGCGATGATCACGGACCAGGCCACCCGCAATCCCTTCGAACTGGAGCGGATGCGGCTCCAGCGGCGGATCGACCGCATGCGCTCGCAAACAAGCCCGATGAGCCCCGCGCAGTTAGAGCGCTTCGAACTCCTGAAGGAAGGCCTCCGCCGCCTGCTGGCCTCGGGGGCGACCTCGCGCACGGACGCCAGCAACCAAGTCGACCGGATCCGGCGCACCTCCACCGGGGGGACCCGCATCGAAGTGGAAACGATGAAGGTATGGCCGGAAAACGATCCAAAGGCCCGGCCGGCCTCCGAGTTCTTCGTCAACGAGCGGATCGACCTGCTCATCCGGGAAGCGGAAACATTCCGCAACGACTACCGCGACACCAACCGGCGGAATGTTTTCCATGCGTTGAAAAAACCGATCCCGTTCATGAAACGGGCGACTAACGGGAACGTCCGGGATTACGTGGAGGCGGACGACGAGGTCGAAACCCAGAAATACTGCGGCGCGGTTCTCGCCGCGATCATCGTCGCCTGCGGGATCATTTCCACGCTGATCATTTCCCGGCAGAACCGGCAAACGCACTGAGGAAGTGGATGGTTGAGAGTTGATGGTTGAGAGGAAAGAAAAAGAGCCAGACTTGGCTTCTTCACTATCAACTATCAACTTTGAACTATCAACCTTCCACCGGCGGTGCGGCGACGAGCGCCAGCGCCTCCATCACGACGACCACCGCCGCAGGCGGGAGCGAATCCGAGACCACGGCACCCAGCACGAGACAGCCGTAGGCGGTTTCCACCGGGATGACTTCGAGTGTCGCTCCAGCACCGATTTTCACATGCACGTTCCCCGCCGAGGCCCCTGGCCGGCGGGAGGCGAGAGCCAGGCTGCGCGCGAGGAAATGCAGGCGACCGTGATTGCTCTCGTCGAAAATCACCGCCCCCTCGCGATCCAGGATGAAAATACCCGTCGCCGTGAAGTTGTGGTGCATCCAGTCGCGAAACCGCACGATCCGGTCCAAAAACGGACCCCGCGCGATGACAGGATTCTCCGGCGGGGAGGAAGGCGGGACCGAAGTCGCCGCCACCTCGCGGACGAATGGCGTAGGAGACGGCGGCAGCGGCTCCGGAGGGATCGTCTGATCCCTCGCGAAACCCACGAAACCCTCGTCAAAACCCGCATCCGCCACCGACACGCCCAGTTCGCGGTTAGGCCTCATCAACCGGTCGGCCAAGCGCCGGACTTCGACAGGATCCAGCCATGGATTCACCGGATCCATCAGCCGTAAGCAGCCTGCTGGCCGTAAGAGGGTTCAAACTTCGCTTCGATTTCCGCCCTGAGTGAGTCGAAAACCACCTGGGCGCCCGCGCCATCCTCAAGCACTCCAATCGGCAGTCCCCGGGCGCTGGCCCGGACGAAGAGCCCGTCGCGCGGGATCTGGGTTTGAAAAACCATTTCCTGAGGAAGCAACTGGCGCAAGGAGGCGGCGGCTTCCGTGCTCTCCGCCAGATCGTTCTGGACCATCGTCAGACAGACGCCGAGCACATTCAACCGCGGATTGACCACCCGCAGGCGGCTGAGTCCTTCGAGAAGTTTCGGCACCGAGCGGATTCCCAATGGCTCCGCCTGTTGGGGGATCATGATTGCGTCAACCGAAGCGATCACATCCCCGGTGACCCCGAACAATCCAGCGGCCGTATCGATCAGGCAAAGGTCGAATCCACGGGCCGCGATGCTGCGGAGAAACGCACGGACCCGGGCCAGGTGAGTGCCCATGCCGCCGCCACCCGCTTCGTAATCGCTGGCCTGCCCGCTGGCCACCAAGGAAAACGTCTCAAGCCGCGTCGGCACAATCAGACGATCCAGCGGGATCCCCGGATCGGCCAGATAATCGTAAAACCCCGTCAGCAAGCGGGACTGACGGGTGAGGGAAAGCCCGACGGACCCTTGTGGATCCGCATCCACAAGCAGGGTTTTCACCCCGGCCCGCGCGAATGAATGGGCGAGATTGATCGAGACAGTGGTTTTACCCACCCCTCCTTTTTGGCTGGAAACGGCGATGCTGATCACACGGTGCTTGGGAATTGTTGCTGGACGGTAGCTTCCGCTTGCCACATCGGAAGTCTTTTCTTCAAGATGCGGGTGTCGAGGAACATTGTGATCCTCTTCACGCCTCATCCATCATTCATGAAATCCGGATTTCGTTTTATTTCCCCAGCCTTTGTCACGGTTCTTTGCGGCTTGATGTTTGGAACCAGCGCTTGTCGAAAGGCGGAAAGCGTCGCCAACAAGCCCGACGCGCCACCGGCGGTCGCCACGGCCACCGAGCTTGAGTCCAATGGAATTACCTCCCTGCCAGGCGCGATTTACCGCAGTCAGGCAAAGTCCCCGATTCACTGGCAGCCGTGGACCCGACAAACGATGGAGCGTGCGAGGAACGCCAACCGCCTCGTGTTCGCCGTCGTCGCACTGCCCCAGCACCCCGGCCTGCAAAGCGTCCTCACCGCCTTGGCGGACAATCCCGAGCGGGTCGCCGCGATCAATGGCGATTACGTCCCGATTCTCATCGACGGCGACGCCTCGCGGGAAATCGGCATCCTGACCACCGACCTTTGCTTGGAAATCAAACGCTCTCTGCAACTCCCGCTGTTCATCTGGATGACCCCCGGCGGAGACCCGGTCGCCTGGATCCCTGTCGCCCCCTCCGGCACCACCAGCGTGGCGGAGCTTTTCAACCAGTCGCATCTCATGGTCTCGCGGATGTGGCGGGATGATTTCGAATACGTCGTGAAAAACAGCCGCCTGGACAACGCCAACCGCCGGAACCGCCTGGGAGCGCGCAAGAATACCAACGTGATGAGCAAGCAACCCGGCGAGGATGTCTTACGCGGGCTCCGCCAGCTTGCCTCCTGCTATGACCCGGTTTCCCGCAGTTTTGACGAAGCCGGCGGGCTTTTTCCCGCCGGAGCCATCGATCTGCTGGCCACCGCCGCGATCCATCCGGGGCTGCCTGAGGAAACCCGGACGCGATGCCTGGAGACCGTCCGTGAACTCCTCGTGGACCTTCTGCCAAGCGCCATGTTCGATCCCCTCGAGGGCGGTGTTTTCTCCTCGCGCCTCAAGAATTCCTGGGCGCTTCCAGGGTTTTACCGCGACTGTGTCTCCCAGTCCCGTGCGGCCGTCGCCCTCATGAACGCCCACCGCGCCACCGGCGACAAGCGGGTGCTCGACAAGGCACTGGGCCTGATTTCCTTCGCTGAGAAATCCTACTCGACTTCCGAAGGCGTGTTTTCCGCAGGCATGGTCGAGGAATCCAATACTTCCGCGTGGCTTTGGAGCGTCGAGGAGATCGAAAAAGAACTCCCGCCGGACGACGCCGCCTGGTGGATCCGGGTCACCGGCATGAACGGGCTGGGAAACCTACCCTCGGAAGTCGATCCACGACGTGAGTATTTCCGCTCCAACAGCTTGGGAATCGCCAAATCCCTCGAGCAAATCGCCGCCGATTTGTCGGAACCCCTCGAAACCTTCGCCCCGCGCTTCGAGAGAGTTCGCAAAACCCTCCTCAAGGTCCGCAACACCCGGCTGGGCCCGCTTGTCGGCGACGACTGTTCGCACGCCGGTGCCACGTTCCGCATGGTTTCAGCCTACGCGGCGGCCTTCACCGCCACGGGTGATGAAAAATTCCGCGAGCGGGCCACCATGCTTCTGAACAAGGCCCGCACGACATTCAGCGACGGCCCCAAGCTGCGGATGTTCTCAAAAGAAACTCCCAATCCCATCGGCGAGGGACGTGCGTTCCTCTACGGCCTGGCCATGCAAGCCGCTCTCGACGTCGCCGCTGTCACCTCGGAGAAAAAATGGCTGGATTGGTCCGAGGACCTCGCCACCACCGCTGCCGAACTGTTCACCTCCGCCGAGTTTCTCAAGGAATGCCCGGACGCCGCAACCATCATCGATCTGCCGGTCACCGATCTCTCAATGCTTTTCGACGATTCCACGGCGGGCCTGATTTCCTTCGCCGAGTGTCGGCTTTCCGTCGCCGAGCGCCCGCTGGTCGGGACATTCAGTGCCTTGGCCACCCCGCTGCCGACCAGCTCGGTGGTTCGCCCCATTCTTCACACGGATCTTTTACAAGCCACGCTCGCCCGCGAAAACAAGGTGATCATCGTCATGGGTGAGGCGATTTCACCCGAGCTGAAACTCGCCGCCGAACGCCTGCCCATGCGGATGATCCAGCGCCGCGCCGGCAAGGCCAAGGACGAGATTCCAGCGGGATCCATCAAGATCATCCTCGCCAACGGGAACACCAAGTTAGCCTCCACTCCTGCCGCCTTGGCAGAAGCAACCTTGCCATGAAGACCGGGCGGGTCGATCATCCGCCAGCGCCTTCCAAGAATTCTCATGAAAAAAACCGCCTCTCTCTTCTGCCTGCTCGCCGTCATCCTACCTTCCTGGGCGGACACCTTCACCCTCAAGGATGGGACCACCCTCGAAGGCACGGTCATCAGCGATGTCGGTGACACCTACGTCATCGAGGTTCAAGTCACCAAATCCATCAAGGACGAGCGGAAAATCCCGAAAGCCGACGTTGCCAAGGTTGTCCGCGAAGATCCAGATGCCAAGGCGTTCCAGGCAATCTCGGAAATGGTCCCCACTCCGGATTTCCTCACCGCCGATGAATACGCGGTCAACATCGCCGCAGTCGAAAAGTTTATCAAAACCCGTCCCACCAGCAGCGATTTGAGCAAGGCCAAGGCGATGCTCGCCACCCTCAAGTCCGAGTCCGCGCAGGTGGCCGCCGGCGGAGTGAAGATCACCGGGAAAATGGTTTCGACCGCCGAGTATCAGGCGAATGCTTACGACTTGGATGCCCGCGTCCAGGAAGCCAGAATCCGCATTCTGGTGAATGACAATGAATTCCTTCCCGCACTCAGGGTGTTCGTTAAATTCGACCAGGACTACCGCAACACCCTGGCCTACGGTGCCCTGATCACGCTGATGAAGCAGGTGATACAGCATCATGTCAACGAGGCCAAGGATACCCTGCTCACCCTCGACACCCGCACCAAGGAGCGGGCCGTGGGACTGCAACGAATGGCCCTCGAAGATCGCAAAATCACCGAGCAGGCGATCAAAAGCGAAGCCGCCGAGATCGAAGCCCGTTACAAGTCCGAGAGAGACGCGAAACAACCTTGGCCCACCACCAGCCCCTTCCACAAGACCTCCCTGGAGGACACCGTGAAGTTCGGACAAGCCGAGCTCATCCGCCTCGGTGCGGTGAAAACCATCCTCGGTCTCGACGGCGGCAGGGCTTATCGCGAAATTTGGAGCGCCATCCACAGCGGCGCGAACGCCGCCACCGTGGCGACTGCCCTTGCCAACGCAAAAGCTGCCGCCGTGCCGCCCCGCTACCTCGCACCGTTTGAAGCCA
>JAIFNK010000281.1 GCA_020047775.1 Akkermansia sp.
CTGGGACTGAAGTGCCATGAGCAAGAAAATCATCATCATCGCCGGTCCGAACGGCGCGGGCAAGACGACCTTCGCCCGCTCGTTCCTGCCGCAGGAAGCGCGGTGCAATCGCTTCATCAATGCGGATCTGATCGCGGCGGGTTTATCACCGTTTGCGCCCGAGGCAGCGGCGTTCAAGGCGGGTCGCCTGATGCTTGAGGAAATCGCGAACTGCGTGAAAAAGGGGGAAAGTTTCGCCTTCGAGACCACGCTCGCCGGGCTTGGCTACGCGGGTCGGATCAAGCAGTGGCGGGATCAAGGCTACCACGTCAGCCTGTTTTTCCTACTTCTTCCGGATGCGGAAACCGCCATCGCACGGGTGGCGGAGCGCGTGCGACAGGGCGGCCACGACATTCCCGCGACCGTGATCCGCCGCCGCTTCGCCGCCGGATTGCACAACCTTGAGACGGCCTACAAATCCGTGGTGGATGCCTGGGCAAAATTTGATAACGTGGGCGAAGAACCGACATTGCTGGAATGGGGAGAAAACCGATGAACACCAAAGACATATCCGCAGCCAAAGATCCCGACCTGCGTGCCTCTCTGGTCGCGTTGCGCCGCGCCTCCCAGATGGCGCGTAGAACCGCCATCCAGACCGGCACCAATCTTGTCGTCGTCAAGGACGGTCAAATGATCCGGATTCCGGCGGACGAGCTTCGCCGCCAGGCCGGACGCGGTAAAGGTGACTCATAGGAATAGCCCCAAAAATCCGAAAATCACCTTCGATGACCCATTTAAGTAAATTACACTTTTCTTATTCGGCTTTCTCCGCTGCTGGTCTCATGAAAGAGCCGGAGGCCATCCAGCCACCCCGGAGCAAGGAAGAATTGCGCGAGCGTCTCCTTGCCGTGACAGGGATTTGGAAAGACCGCTACGAGGGAAAAAGCACGGACGAATGGATGAAAGAACTACGAGGCGATGACTGATGTGATTCCATGATCACCGACATCCACAGCGAAGACCGTTTGGTGCAGGCGACGTTCGCCGATCATTTGCGCGACGTGCTCGGCTGGGAAAGCATCTACGCCCACAACGAGGAAACATTCGGCCCTAACGGTACACTCGGACGGGCGAACGAGCGCGAAGCGGTGCTGGTGCGCGACCTGCGGGCCGCCGTGGATCGGCTCAATGTCGATCTTCCGCAATCCGCCCGGCAACTGGCGGTCGAAAAACTCACGCGAGTGGATTTCTCCCGGTCGCTCATCCAGCAGAACAAGGATTTCCACGATTTCATCCGCAACGGCGTGCCCGTGGACTGGCGCGATGCCGCCGGACAAGCGCACCATGCCCGCGCCAGGGTCATTGATTTCAGCAACGCTGCCAATAACCGCTTCCTCGCCGTGCGGGAGCTGAAGCTCCAAGGCATGCGCGTGCCGCACTATGGCACCCGTGCGGATCTTGTCTGTTTCGTCAATGGCCTGCCGCTCGTGTTCATCGAACTCAAGGCGGTGTATCTCAACATGCGGGCTGGATACGACAACAACCTGACTTGGTATCTCGATCCGAACGTCGTCCCCCACGCATTCCACCACAACGCCTTTCTCATTGTCAGCAATGGCGACCGCGCCCGCTATGGCTCGATCACTAGCAAGTGGGAACATTTTGCCGAGTGGAAGCGTAACGACGAGAAGGACAAAGGCAGCGTCGAGGCCGAAGTGCTGCTCAACGGAATGCTGGCGAAGGATCGATTGCTCGATCTGGTGGAAAATTTCATTCTCTTCGACGACAGCCGCCCCGGCGGCACACGCAAGATCGTGGCCCGCAACCATCAGGTGCTCGGAGTGAATCTAGCTGTCGATTCGGTGGAACGGCAGGAGGAATTGAAACGGGAATATCCGGTTGAGCGGCGCATCGTCCGCTACGAGGCAGGCAAGACGAAAACCGCCATGGTTGCGGAGAGATCGAGTGAAGACACGAGTGAAACGGGATTGATTACCCTCACCGATGCCATCAACGAGGTTCCTCTCGTCCAGCGCGCCCACCCGGATCTCGGACGTCTCGGTGTCTTCTGGCAAACGCAGGGCAGCGGCAAGTCGTATTCCATGGTCATGTTCGCCGAAAAGGTGCGCCGCCGTGTGCCAGGCAATTTCACCTTCGTTGTCATGACGGATCGCGAGGATCTCGACGACCAGATCTGGCGGACATTCATCGGCTGCGGAATGGTGGATCCGAAGACGACGCCCCGCGCCAGCTCGGGGAAAGACCTCAAGGCCGCATTGCAACAAAACCACAGCTTCGTTTTCTCCCTGATCCACAAGTTCAACCAGCCGGTGGACGAGGATGATCCCTACAGCAAGCGGGACGACATCATCGTGATGTCCGACGAAGCCCATCGGACCCAGGCGGGCAGGTTCGCCCGCAACATGCGCCTGGCGCTGCCGAACGCGTCGTTTCTCGGCTTTACCGGCACGCCGCTTTTCAGGCATGACCACCTGACCAAGCGAATCTTCGGCGGCTATGTCTCGCGCTACGATTTCAAGCGGGCGGAGGAAGATAAGAGTACGGTCAAACTTGTTTACGAAAACCGAGGCGAGAAACTCGGCATCGCCAAGTTCGACCTGAATGACCGCATCGCGGAGAAGATCGAACAAGCCGGACTGGATGCGGATCAGGAAGCCTTGTTGGATAAATTGTTAGGACAAGACTATGAAGTCATCACTGCCGATGACCGGCTGGATAAACTGGCAGATGATTTCGTGGAACATTGTTCAGAACGGTGGCAATGCGGCAAGTCCATGCTGGTGTGCATCGACAAGCTCACCTGCGCCAGAATGCTCCAACGCATCAAACCGCGCTGGGATGCCAAGCTGGCAGCCTTGCAGGCATTGATCCCCACGAAAGAGTTAGAACTCGCCGCTACCACGGATGCGGAGGAGCTAGAGAAGCTAACTAAAGAGCTTGAGCACCTGCGAGGGCTTGTGGAGTGGATGGAATGCACCATCATCGAAATCATCATCAGCGAGGCACAAAACGAAGTGCGTGACTTCGCCAAGTGGGGATTCGACATCATACCGCATCGGTCGGTGATCAAAACCGGTTTCGAGACACCGGACGGCAAGCGGTTGAACGTCGAGGATGCTTTCAAGAATCCGGATCACCCTTTTCGGGTCGCTATCGTCTGTGCCATGTGGCTGACCGGCTTTGACGTGGAATGTTTGCAGACGCTCTACATCGACAAGCCACTCAAGGCACACACGCTGATGCAGGCCATCGCACGCGCCAACCGCATCTACCCCGGCAAAGACTGCGGCCTGATCGTGGACTACAACGGAATGCTCAAGAGCCTGCGGGCGGCACTCGCTCAATACGCGGTTGGCGACCCAGGCGAGGAGCAACCCGACCCCGCCATCCCCATCGAAGAGTATGTCCCGGCGCTCGTCAAAGCCATCGAGGCCGCCGAGAACCATCTGCGTGGCGTGGGATTTGAGCCAGACCAGTTGAATGGACTGAAAGGCTTTGCCATGACCGGCGCGATGCGCGCTGCCGTTGACGCTCTCTATACGACGGACGAAGCGAAGTGCCGGTTCCAAATCATGGCGCGGGAGGTGTTTTCCCTGATGAAAACTCTCATCATGGAGCCTTCCGTCCGCCCTTACTACGTGCGGCATGACCATATCGAAGCCATTTACAAGAAGCTCGACGAGCGGCGGGACACCGCAGACGTCACAAGCGTGCTCAAGGAGCTGCACAAAATTATCAACGAGGCCATCCGCGCCCAAGCACCCGGCGCAGATCAGGCGGAAGGCTTGAAGGTTGACCTGAGCCAGATCGATTTCGAGAAGCTGCAGGAGGAGTTCGCCAAGAAGGTCCGCCACAAGCGGAAGGCATTGCATGACATCCGGGACATCGTGGAGCAGAAGCTGGCCGAAATGATGGCCCGCAATCCGATGCGGATGGACTACTACAAGAAGTATCAAAACATCATCGCCGACTACAACCGGGAGAAGGATCGCGCCACCGTTGAGGAGACTTTCGCCAATCTAATGAAACTTGTGGCGGATATGGACGATGAGGCGCAACGTCATGTCCGCGAGGGATTGACCGAAGAGGAACTGGCATTTTTCGACATTTTGACCAAAGAGAATATCTCAAAAGCAGCACGAGAACGGGTCAAGCAGGCGAGTAAGGGGCTGATGATGACACTCAAGGAACAACTGGCGACCATGCCCGCGTGGACCAAGAACACAACGACGCAAGCCGACGTGAAGGTGCTTATCCTCGACACGCTCTATGCCTCGCTACCGCGTCCGCCATTTACTGACGACGAGGCCGAAGCGCTGGCGGAACGCCTCTATGGCTTCGTGTGGCAGCAGAGTGAGATGGCGGCTTGATGGCAGGCATCCTTGGTTTTTCCTTTCAGTCAGATAGTGGCTCCAAGAGTTCTCCGCTCCTGTGCATCGAACCGGATTTCATCCAAAGATGCCAAGGCGGCATCAATCGCCCGCCATGCCGATCCGATGAAGGCGAGGCGGGTGTCGGTGGTCTCCGTGGCGGATGGCATGACGCGATGCCGCTCCACTTCTGCCAGGACTCGCCGGGCGAATGGGAATGTCTTCACGGCTTCCGGGCCACCGGCGGCGATGCCGACATACTCGATAGCGGCATCAATCGCCGCCTGCAATGGCTCCCTGACCGCGTGAAGTCCCTGGAGAAGTTCGCTTTCCCATTGGGCCTGCCGGATACGGTGCGTCAAGGAATAGCCAATGGCGGTTTGCTCCTCCCTGAGCCGGGCGGCATCGAGACGGCATGAACACTGTTCCAGAAGCCCGGGAAGTTCGTTGGCGCGGTGAAGAGTGATGGCCAGCGTTTGCAGTGCGCCGGGGATCAAGGTGAGACGTTCCATCGTTTCGCGGAATGTCTCGATGTGGATGTTGTTCGGACGGTTCATGGCTTCGGAGAGTGCGGGGTTATCCTTTGGCGCGCACTTTGCGGAACGCCTCGCAGGCGGCGGTCATGCGCTTGTCCTCAGCCACAACCTCGGCATGAGCCGTCTGAATCTTGTCGAGCCATTTGATCGCGCTTTGGAATCCTTCGACCCGCTTGCTTGTGACATCCGACGTGATGTTGGCAACTCGCCACGCCTCATAGAGAAGATCGTCCTGCTGACTGGCAAGCGCCAGTGGACGGATGGCATCGACCACGACCGGGTTTGCCTTTTCGACCTTTTGAACTTCCGGATCGAGCTGCGCGGCATGCAGGAGTTCGCGGAATGCCTCGGCCGCCTGCTTGGGAGTGGCTTCGATGATGCATCTCCACTCCGTGTGCGCTTCGCCGTATGCATCGAGAGTTTGCTCCAGCAGATTCGCAAGGTCGGCTTGCTGGCGCGGCAGACGAGCCTGCTTGATGATGACGGTTTCCTCGGCACGGGTGAGGTCGCCCAGATGCTTGCGGGCCTCCGTTTCGTCGCCACAGTCAGCCATGCGGGCGCGGATGGCATCTCGATCGCGAATGGCGGTATCGAGGTTGGAGATTTCGGCGTGAAGTGTTCCGGTCTTCTGAACGAGGGAACGGAACGCGGCTGTTTTGGGAGTCGATTGGTTGGACATGACACCAGTGGTGGCGTGTCAACGAATCGTCGGGTTTTTTCTCCGCTATGCCTCGGAACGCGGCACCGTCCCTGGTGATGGATCACCCTGCCCGTCGCGTTTCAGGACAGGGTGAGCGTCATTCGTGCCGGTGAGAGCCGCCGCGACGGCCAGCGCCCCTTGCGGTAGAGCGTGACGGCGAGCAGGTCATCATTCACGAATACCGCCCAATGACGGGTGGGCCATCCGTCCGGTTTCCGGTATCGGGTGACTTCGACCTTCATTTCCGCCAGCCCTCCCGGCGTGCGCGGGTCTTCACGGAATTGGGCGAGAGTCCGAACTTCTCGGCGGTCTTGCGGATGCAGCGGCATTCCTCCCAATAGGCGCGGGCCTGTGCCCAAAGGTCGTCGCCGAAGCCGGGATTCCCCGGTTTGCCATCGCTGGCGACGGGAACGGGTTTAGCGAGCGGTGTCTCTGGCTCAGGTTCGACGGGTGCGGCCTTGACCGGCAGCGGTGTCGCGGGAAGATTGCCGCCGAGGATTTCAGCAACGATCTCGCGGATCAGGGGAACGGGAATTTCGGTGATGGTGAAAACCAGTCCGTTGAGACTCTTGCGGCCGATGGTTTCCTTGAGGAACTTAAGAGCGCCGCCTCGGGTGCGGCCCTGATAGCGGCCTTCAAAGAGCGTGGCTTCACATTCGCGTCAGGTTAAGGCCAGGATGCCTGATTCTACAGGGGATTTCCGGATTCGCTTGTCTCGTTCGATGTGTCTCCGGTCGGGATCGAAGGCCAGGATGCCTGATTCTACAGGGGATTTCCGGATTCGCTTGTCTCGTTCGATGTGTCTCCGGTCGGGATCGAATGCGGCTAACTCGCCTAAGTTGCGGGCTTTGATAAGTCGGACGGCCAGCAAATCATATAGCTTTTCGTAACTCAGATTCGCCCGTCCGACCACGTTTCCGATCCTCTGTGCGATCCTCATTCCGAGTTGATGCGCAATCATCCCTGCCAACACCAGTGCTAGCAGGTGATGTTCGTTGCTCTTGCGATTGAGGGCTTTGCCGAGGTTGAGCGCTTGCTTCCATGCCCGGAACTGGATTTCCACCGCCCAACGGGCGCGGTAGATCGCTGCCAGTTGGCTCACATCCGCTTGTTCTTTGCTCAGATTGGTCAGCATGAGATGCCAGCCATCGCGGATGAGACCTTTCGGACATGGATTCTTGCCGCAATCGCGTGCTTTCTTGCGACGTTCCGCCCGCCGGGCCGCTGAGACTTCCGGGGCCGCGCGCATAGCGACGAGGCGACACTTCTTGCCTTGTTCTCCGACGACGGCATCAATGTCGATGATGTCTCCC
>JAIFNK010000306.1 GCA_020047775.1 Akkermansia sp.
GATCGGTGCCCGCGGCTGCTTCCTGCGCGTTGTTCCATCCGTCGGAATCGGAGTCGGTCTCGGGGTCGAAGACTTCGGAAAACAAGTACCCGTTGTTTTGGGCCTTTTCCCAAGTATCGCTCAGACCGTTCGTGTTAGTGTCCAGAATGGCGAAGGACAAACCAGAAGCCAGAACCCAGATGCCGGAGATCAGGATGGAGAAGGAGCGCTTCACTTGTCGTCTCCTTTTCCGTTGGTTGCCGGCTTTTCGGTGCGCCAATAATTGAGGGTGATGTCTTTGGGTTGCGGCGGATTGGCCTTGAGGTATTCCTCGCGCTCGATGCGTGCGCGTTCGCGACCTTCGAAGGCGGATTTCAGAAGGGCGTATTCGGTGTTGTAGATGTCGTGCAGGGCTTGGATGGCGGCCAGGTCTTCGGCTGCGGGTGTTATGCCGGTGATTTCGAAACTGGCCTTGCCTTCCGGGAATTCGGGGATAGCGGACGCGCCGTAGGCCTTCAATCTAGCCGCCTGCATTTCGCTCATGGTTTCGAGGTCCACGTAGCCCCAGCCCATCAGCAAAGCATGGTTGGTGCCGGTGCCATCGACGAAGGCATGAATACCGGAAATGAGACCGAAATCGGCGGAGGACCAGTAGGTGATGGTTTCTCTTTTCCCTTCCGGCCAGCAGCGGACGAGCGTGCGCGGAGGGGAGTCCTTGGAGCGGAAAACCGTCGCGCTGAGAAAGGCCATTTTAGTCCGGGGATGGCTTTCCCGGTAGGCGGCGACTTTTTCGCAGAAAGCGGAGCGCGCCTCTGGAGAAAGCGGCTCGACCGGCGGCGGTGGCGGCGGGAGGGCGATGGGATTGATTTTCCGGACGGTGATGGCGCGTCCGCCTTGGCGGATGGATTTGCTTTCCAGCACGTCCTTGGCGGGAACGATGAACCTTGGTTTCGGCGGCTCGGGTGGCGGCGGGCTGCCGTCAGGTATGTTGCCGAGAATGCGGGCGGGGGGGGATTCGGGGAGGGGTTGGTCAAGTATTGGCTTTTGATCCTCCTCGGCAAAAGCCGGGAAGAAACCACCGAGAACTGCCGCTAATGCGGCGAGTTGGTTCTTTTTCATGGGGAAGGATAATTGGAGATCCTTCCCGGTGGACGAGGAGTTCGTAGAGTCGCACAGAGACGACCGCAACGGTCTCTGGCTTGCCCCGGAGGGACAGCCTGGACATACGCCGCTGCCTCCCCGGCCGTTTGGTCGGTTTGGCAGCAATGTTGGCGGTCGTTGCTAACCGCTCTGTGTTTGGACTAAGAAATTCTCGTCCATCAAGATGGACGGCCAAAGTGAATCGCCAAGTTTCCTGTTTACCAAGAACCAAATCACAATTTGAAAAAGCAGCATCCGAGCTCCGAGTTTTTGAAAAAGTCCGACTAATAGGACCGTTTTACTTTGAATTTCTAAAAGATTCTAGCTCGGGTGCTGTCAAGCCCCCCGTTTTACATGTCAAACTTGTATGAGCTTGCCACCTCTACGCGGTTCCCACCCGGTTTCCCTTGGTGGTGGCGGGGAAGTTTCATAGACCTCGGGCCAGCGTGATCGAAGTTCGTTTCCAACGGGGCCTGCACTTGCCGGAACTCGACCTGTGGCTTGACCCATGGGATGCGAAACCACGCGCTTTTGTCTCCCACGCCCATGCCGACCATTTTGCCCGCCACGAGTCGGCGCTGTGCTCGGAGGTGACCGCCGCGCTGGTGCGCAAGCGCTTCCACCTCGCGGCAAGCCGGATCGAGGCGGCATCCTTCCATGTGCCGGTGGTGCGCGATGGCTTCAGGCTGCGTTTGCTTCCCGCCGGGCACATTTCCGGCTCGGCGATGCTGCACGTGACGCGCATCAAGGACAACGCGAGCCTGCTCTACACCGGGGATTTCAAAACCCGCCGCAGCCGCACGGCGGAGCCGGTCAATTTCCTCGCCGCCGACACGCTGATTTTGGAAACCACCTTCGGTCTGCCGAATTTCGAGTTCCCCAACCCGATGGAGATCGAGGCCAGCATCCTGCGTTTCGTCAGCGATGCCTTCGCTGACGGCGAGACCCCGGTGCTGCTTGGCTACTCGCTGGGAAAAGCGCAGGAGGCCCTCGCGCTGCTCACTGAAAACGGCATCCCCGCCCTGCTCCACCCGGCGGTCGCGGCGATGACCGCCGCCTGCCGCGAGGCGGGCGTCGAGATGCTGCCGGAGCCCGTCGAGTTCGACGGCCACGCCCCTCCCGGCCACGTCATCATCGCCCCGCCCAATACGATCCGCTCGAAACTGATGCGCGGTTTGAAATCCAAACGCACCGCGATGCTCACCGGCTGGGCGCTGCAACCGGGATCGAAATACCGCTACCGGGTCGATGAGGTGATCCCTCTATCCGACCACGCCGACCACCCCGGACTGCTAGAGTGCCTCAAGCGCGTCCGGCCGAAGCGGATCCTAACCGTCCACGGCTTCGCCAGGGAATTCGCCGCCGAGCTGAGGAACAAGGGGATGGATGCCTGGTGCGCGATGGGTGGCGACCAGTTGGAGTTCCCGATCACCCAGGCATCGCCCCGACCGGGTTCGTCCAGCGGTCCGCGCCACAGCCGCGCGATTTGCGCGCTGGCGGACTTCAGCGATCTCTGCCGCCTGGTGGGAGAGACGAGCAGCCGCGTTGCGAAGACCGATTTCCTGTCAGCCTACTTGAGCGGCCTGAAAGACGACGAGGATCTCCGGCTGGCCGCCGTCTGGCTAACCGGTGAAGCGCTGCCGAGAAAAGCCGGCAGGGTTTCCCTGCATGTCGGCACCGCCAGCATCCGCCGGGCGCTGGTCTCACTGCCGAACGTGCGCGAGGAACGCTACCGCGAAATTTCGCTCAGCCAGAATGACACGGCCCGCACCGCGCGACTCGTGTTGCAGGAAATCCACCTCAAGCCGGAACCTCTCGACCTGCCCGGGCTCGCCGCATTTTTCCACGGGCTGGCAGACGCGGAAGGCTCGTTAGACCGGATTCAACGTCTGGCAGACCGCCTCGCCACCCTGCATCCGGCCGAAGGCGAGACCCTGGTCAAACTGCTCACCGGCGACCTCCGCATCGGGCTCAAGGAAGGACTCGTCGAAGATGCCATCGCCGCCGCCTTCAAGGCAGATCCGGGCGAAGTCCGGCACGCGCACATGCTCACCGGGGACATCGGGGAAGTGGCCTTGCTCGCCCGCCAGGGGAAACTCGGCGAGGCCATGCTCCGCACGCTGGTGCCGGTGAAGTGCATGCTCGCCTCCCCCCTCGAACGCGACACCGCGGACGACCGCCCGCTTTTTGAAAAACTGCCTTTCACCCCGCCCTTCTGGCTGGAGCCGAAGTATGACGGGATCCGTGCACAGCTTCACAAACGCGGGGATGTCGTCGCATTGTTCTCCAGGGACCTGCGACCGCTCGACAATGAGTTCCCGGAGGTGTTAGCCTCGGCCCGCGCACTGAAGGACGATTTCATCCTCGACGGCGAACTCATCGCCTTCGCCGAGGGCCGCAAACTCGGATTCGCGGACCTTCAGAAACGACTCGGCCGGAAAATGGCCGATGGCGATCTCTTCCTAACCGACGAGGAGCACGAAGGCTCGGTCCCGCTCCGCTTCATCGCCTTCGACCTCCTCTCGCACAACGGCGAGGATCTGCTGGCGACATCGCTGCTGCACCGCCGGTCCCTGTTGGAGACCATGACGCTGGCACCGCCCTTTGAGACGATTCCCATTCATCCCGCCGACAACGTGCTGGAGATCGAAGCCGCTTTCAAAACATCGCTCCAGAACGGGCACGAAGGCCTGATCGCCAAAGACCCCGCCAGCCACTACACGCCGGGAAAACGCGGGAAATCCTGGATCAAGCTCAAGGGCGTCATGCCCACGCTCGACTGTGTCGTCGTGATCGCGGAGCAGGGCCACGGCAAGCGCTCGGATGTGTTGTCCGACTACACCTTCGCCGTGCGCGACGAGTCGAACGGGCGATTGCGAGTGCTTGGGAAAGCCTACTCCGGCCTCACCGACGACGAAATCGAAGAACTCACCGGACATTTCATCCGCCACACCCTGCGCAAGGAACGACGCAAACACCACGTGGAGCCGAACATTGTTCTGGAAATCGCCTTCGATGCGATCCGGGCGTCATCGCGCCATGACTCGGGACTGGCGCTGCGTTTCCCACGCATCAAGGCGATCCGCCATGACAAGTCGGTCGAGGAAATCGACACCCTGCAATCCGCCCGAAACCTTCTCTAACTTAACTCCATGACTTCCATTTTTAAATCCGCGCTTTGTGTCGCGCTCGCCGCCCTTGTCGCATCCTGCGCCGCTCCCTCCACCGGATCATCGAGCGGCCGCGACGTTTACGGCCACCGGCCGGGGCCCAAGGGATTCAAAACCGTCATCATCGACGCCGGCCACGGCGGCAAGGACAGCGGCGCGACCAGCAGTCACACGGGCCAAAAAGAAAAGGACCTCGCGTTCGACACCGCCAAACGAATCGCCGCCGCGCTCCGCGGCGATTTCAAAGTCATTCTCATGCGCTCCGACGACACCTTCATCGACCTCGACGAGCGTGTCATCCGGGCGAACCGCCACGGCGACGCGATCCTCGTCAGCATGCATTACAACAGCGGCCCATCTTTCATCCGCGGCCCGGAAACCTATTACTGGCGCGTGGACAGCCACGGCCTGGCCACCCGCTGCCAGAAGGCAATGGCCTCCGTCAGTCCGGCGGAAATCGGCAACCGTGACCTCGTCCGTCGCCGGATCCGCCTCACCCGCAATCCGGAAATCCCCTGCGTCCTGCTGGAAGGCGGCTACCTGAGCAACGTCGCCGAAAGCCGCCAGATCAGCGATTCCGCTTACCGCCAGCGACTTGCCAATGGCATCGCCGCCGCCATCCGGACCCAGGCCGCCATCGGCGATGCCGGCACCGGTCCCCTACCCCGCCCGATCAACGCGCCGCCGAGCCGGCCGACGGACGCGCCGGAGTAGATCACTGCCTCACAATTTCCGATTTGAAGTTAGAAGCCCACCAAATGCTTGCTGCAGTCATACATAAAAAAACATTGGTCGACTTATACTTGGAATGCGGAGTTTCGGCTCATTTCATCTCATTCTCCGCTCTTCTTTATCTCTGGCTGCTTTTCCTTTGTGTTCTGTGTCTTGCCCAGCATCGTCCTGCCGTTTACTTCCAATTGCTGCTACCTTGCTCCCTGCTTCCGCTGGCCATTGGAGTTTGTGGTACTTCGATCAGCATGTATGGTCTTCTGACATTTGTCCCGTCGTTTAACTCGGGCGAATTTTGGGGTTCTCCAGCTGAGATCCTCGTTCCGCTGATCGCAGGTTCTTTCCTGTCTGCGTTGTTCATCTTCCTGACCACAATGGTCCTATTTTTCCAGAAGAGACCTACCGTAGAAAATTTCGGGCTATTCGAAAGTGAGAAGCCTTCGGATTGAACCCGATTTCCCCTCACCGCTCCGAATGCACCGCTGAAGCGGCCAACCCGGCGTGACACATTCCAGCCGCCATCGCCTCTGGTATGGCATCTGCTTAAAGCTGGATGCCTGCCAATTCCCTTCATTTTCAATGCCCAATCTTCCACCCGAACTTCTGGGAATCCTGCCATCTCTCGAAGTCCTGCCATTCTTCGCAAGCGACTCGCCGCAACCAACCGCTGGCCGGGATTTTTCATTCCGGTTGAAGGCATTTTCCAGTTATGGGGAAATCAGCCGCAACCTGCTGACCCGCAAGATCATGGGCGGGATCATCCCCTGGGAGATCTTCATCGCGGACGTATTGGCGCTGCCGGGACAGCGCACCAGCTGGAAAATCCCGCTTTTCCTCCATGCCTGCCCGACGGAGCTCGTTCTGCGGGAACCGGTTTACAAGGCGTTTTATCCGTCACAAGGCCGCCCGCCCGCCAAACTCCCGCAACGCCTGACCGTCGGAATCGAGAGCCAGGCCTCGCTCACCAAGGGACAGTCGCGCGAATGGCTCAATCATTGGAAAAACGCCGGAGCTACCGAACTGGCATTCAAAATGTTGCCGATGGACATGATGATCCACGCCCTCAAGGCGGAAGCGCTCGACGCCATCATCGCGCCCTCGCCGTGGGGAATTCATGCGGAATCCACTGGTCTTGGCAAACGCGACCCGCGCTTCAGCCCCGGCAAGTTCGCCCAGCGGTTGGTGGTGGTTTGTCACCGGGAGTTTGCCGAACAGCATCCCGACCTGAGCCAAACCCTGGCACAAGTGATCGCCGGAGCGAGAACCCAACTGAAGGATCCCGCGGTATTCACACAATCCATCGAGCGCATGTCACGCTGCGGCAGACCCTTGTTACACAGGGATTTCCTGGAAAAGGCGGCGACCCTCCATGCGTTCTCCTCGCTGGACCAGGACGAAGTCCCGGACATCCACAAACTGGTGGCCGAGTTGATGGCGCTCAACGACTTCTCCGTCCTTCCAAGCCAGGTCGCCGCCAGCGAGCAAACCGCGCGTTTGTTGCTCCCCGCCTAAGCCTGCAGCCCGTCACGGAAGATTGCTTCCGATAGGAGATTGAGAAAAACCTCCGCCAGCCAGGTCAGCGGACGACTCGGCTCCCACCACGCGCAACAAGTCCGGCGAAGATGGATTCCGGGAAGTTTCAGTCCCACGAGGCCACCTTCCCGCACTGCGGAAGCTGCCGCCCATTCAGGAAGAAACACAATTCCCTGCCCTTGTCGCGCCAACTCATGAGCCACCCGTGGATCCGGTAAAATCCAGTTTTTCAGATCTCCCTCCCCACTCCGCCCCAAGTGCTGCGCCAAGGCCTTGAAGATATACCGATCCTGAAAAATCAGCAAACTCTCCCTCAGATCCTCCACCGAAATCCGGCTCTTCTGGCCAAGCCGGTGAAAGGGCGCCACATAGGCCTGATATTCCTCGTTTACCAGGTCACGTCTCACCATCTCCTTGGGAACCCGTTCCACGAAATCCAAATCGAAGTCCACTTGCCTGCCGGGATGTTTCTCCTGTCCGTTTCCCGTCACCACCATTTCCAAGTCCGCGGCAGGGAAACATTCGTGAAACGTGGATAACGAACCCGCTTGGAGCATCCCCAGCAGGCACGGCGGCAAACGGAAAACCAGTTTCTCCGTGCGACCGTCCAGAGCCGCAAGCTCGATCTTCATCGACGACATCTTCACCAACAGGTCTTCCACCATCGGCAGCAGACGGACCGCCGCGCCGGTGGGCTTTACCTGCGGCCCCAGTCGCCGGAACAACGAACACCCCAGATCCTCCTCCAGCGACTTCATCGCGTGACTGATGGCCGAAGGACTCACCGATAAAACCTGCGCCGCGCCGGCGAAACTCCCCTCCCTCACGCAGGCATAAAACATCTGCAAACGCTTCGAATCGACGATTCCCGGGTCAATCACCGGCGGTTCCCGCAGTCTGCCCGGGGTATCGTGAATCATATTCAGCATGCTCAGCCGCGGAAGAGAGCAAAGCGCGTGCCAAACCCCGCCCGGCGCTTGATCCGCCGCTTCCTCTCCGGTGAGTCATCGTGAATCGATTTCAACTCCACCCCAGACCACATGGCACAGGCGGTGCAATAACCTCCCCTGTCGCGGAACTATCAGAAACGACTTCCGCGACCACTGCCACACAACGACTCCGAACCATGAAACTAAAATCACTAAGCCACCACTTCCTGAAGGTCGCCGCCCTCGCTCTCGCGACGGCCACGGCGACCGCTCAGGACAAGCTCCCGACCGCCCAGGTCAACACCACCGGTCTGGCCGTCACCGATGACACGGTGACTGTCGGCCAGTTGCACTCCGCCACCGGCACCATGGCCATCAGCGAAACCGGCTCCATCCAGGCCGAACAGCTCGCCATCGACCAGATCAACGCCGCGGGCGGGGTTCTCGGCCGTCAAATCAAGGTCATCAAGGAAGACGGCGCGAGTGATTGGCCGACCTTCGCGGAAAAAGCCAAAAAGCTGCTCGTCAGCGACAAGGTCGGCACCGTCTTCGGCTGCTGGACCTCCGCCTCCCGCAAGGCCGTGCTTCCGGTCTTCGAAAAGGAAAACGGGATGCTCTACTACCCGACCTTCTACGAGGGTCTCGAGCAATCCAAGAACGTGATCTACACCGGCCAGGAAGCCACCCAGCAGATCATCGCCGGCCTCGACTGGATCGCCAAGGAGAAGAAGGCCAAGACCTTCTATCTGATCGGTTCCGACTACATCTGGCCGCGCACCTCGATGAAGATCGCCCGCAAGCACATTGAGAACGTTCTCAAGGGCACGGTGGTCGGAGAAGAGTTCTACGCCCTCGGCAGCACTTCGTTCGGATCGCTCATCAACAAGATCAAGCTCAAGAAGCCTGACGTGATTTACGCCGCCGTCGTCGGTGGTTCGAATGTCTCGTTCTACAAACAACTCGCCGCTGCGGGCATCAACGCGTCCAAGCAAACGCTCCTCACCATCTCGGTGACCGAGGACGAAGTGCTCGGAATCGGCGGGGAAAACCTCGCCGGCTTCTACTCGGCGATGAAATACTTCCAAAGCCTCGACAACCCGAACAACGTTGAATTCGTCAAGGCCTTCAAAGCCAAATACGGCAAGGACAGCGTGATCGGCGACGTCACCCAGGCGGGCTATCTCGGCCCATGGCTGTGGAAGGCAGCGGTCGAAAAAGCCAAGAGCTTCGACATCGACAAAATCGTCGAAGCCTCACCCGGCCTCGAACTGACCACCGCGCCCGAAGGCTACGTGAAACTCCACCCGAACCATCACCTCTGGAGCAAGCTCCGGATCGGCCAATGGCAGAAGGACGGACAAGCCAAGGTGCTCTATGAATCCGAACTCATCGAGCCGGATCCATTCCCGAAAGGCTATCAGTAATCGTTTTCAGACTCTCGTCAGAGTCCAGCTATAACCCGGAGGGCCGGGTAGTTTCCGGCCCTCCCCTTTTCCCGCAAGGGAACCTTTCCAAACTTTCGAAACGCCTGATTTTATGGGAGAATACACCAGCGAAGAATTACAAAGCATTTTCATCATGCAGGGCTTCTCAGGCCTCAGCCTGTTCAGCGTCCTCCTGCTCATGGGCCTCGGCCTGGCACTGATTTTCGGCCAGATGGGCGTCATCAACATGGCTCACGGCGAGTTCATGGCCCTCGGCGCCTACACGGTCTATTTCTGCTCCCACCTCACGGAAACCTACGCCCCGACATTCGGCCCCTACTACTTCGTCGCCGCCATCGGGCTGGCATTCGTCGTCTGCGCCGCTCTTGGCGCGCTGGTCGAGTGGCTGATGATACGACACCTTTACCACCGACCGTTAGACACCCTGCTCGCGACGTGGGGACTCAGCCTGATTCTCCAGCAATCCTACCGCTCCATCTTCGGCGCGCGTGAGGTCACCCCCACCCTGCCCGAGTGGCTCATGGGTTCCTACAACGTGAAGGAAGGCCTCGACATCCCGATCAACGGCATGTTTGTGCTCGGTCTTTCCATCGTGGTCACCATCGCTCTGATCACTTTCATGTATCGCTCCGCCTTCGGTCTCCGCCTCCGGGCCACGGTGCAGAACCGCAAGATGAGCGCCGCCGTCGGCATCAACACCGGCAAGGTGGACCGCCTCGCTTTCGCCCTCGGCTGCGGCATCGCCGGCATCGCCGGTGCGGCCTTCACCACCATCGGCTCGACCGGTCCTGACAGCGGCAGCCGCTACATCGTGGATGCCTTCCTCGTCGTGGTCTCCGGAGGAACCGCCAGCCTGCTAGGTTGCCTCGCGTCCGCCTTCGGCATCGCCCAGGCCCAGTCGATCCTCGAGTTCTTCCTGGAAGGCACCAAGGGCAAGGTCGCCACCCTGCTGGTCATCGTCATCGCCCTGATGATCCGCCCGCAAGGCCTCTTCCCGAGCAAAGTCCGCGGCAACTGACCGCCAACCTATCACCCACAAAGTCATGCCATTATTGTTTCGCACCCTGTTCAAAACCCGCGGAGAGGCGCTCGCCTTCGGAGGGTTCCTCCTCCTCTTGTTAGTCGTACTCCCGCTGGCGCTCCCTGTCTTCCGACTCAATCTTGTCGGAAAGTACCTGACCTTCGGCTTCGTCGCCATCGGCCTGGTCCTTCTCTGGGGCCGCTGCGGCATCCTCAGCCTCGGCCAGGGCGTGTTTTTCGGTCTCGGAGGTTACTGCATGGCGATGTTTCTCAAACTGGAAGCATCCGATCCTGTCACCACCGCCATCCAGTCCACGCCCGGCATCCCGGACTTCATGGACTGGAACCAGATCACGAAACTGCCCATGTATTGGGAGCCGTTCAAGAGCCTGCCGTTCACCATTTTCGCGATCTTCGTGGTCCCGGCGGTCATCGCCTTCATCATCGGTTGGGCTCTGTTCCGGCGCCGCGTCGGCGGTGTTTATTTCGCCATCATCACCCAGTCCATCGCCCTGATCTTTTCGTTAGGAATCGACGGCAACCAGGGCTACACCGGCGGAAGAAACGGCATCACCGACCTACGCACGCTCTGTGGCTGGGACATCCGCAGCGAGAACGCCCAATACATCCTCTACTTCCTCTGCGTAGTCCTGCTTTTCACCGTCGCACTGGGAGCGAAATACATCATCAACACCCGCCTCGGCCGCGTGCTCGTCGCCATCCGCGACCGCGAGGACCGGGTGCGCTTCTCGGGATACGACGTGGCGATGATCCGCGCCTTCATCTTCGCCTTCGCCGCCATGCTCAGCGGCATCGGGGGCGCGCTCTTCGTCCTGCAAGTCGGCTTCATGTCGCCGTCCATCGTCGGCATCATCCCATCCATTGAAATGGTCATCTTCACCGCAGTGGGAGGACGCCTGTCAGTTCTCGGTGCCATCCTCGGCTGTCTCATCGTGAACTTCGGCAAAACGACCTTCTCCGAGGCTTATCCCGACCTCTGGCTCTACCTGATGGGCGGCACATTCATCGCCGTCGTCATGTTCTTCCCGAACGGTCTCGCCGGACTGTTGGAGAAAATCCCGACCAGCAAAGGCAAGTATGCGGCCCTTTTCGCCCGCTTCAAGAAGACCACCCCGGTCGTAACCACCAAAACCACCCCGATCTCCGATGAAAACTGATCACGACAACGTCCTCGAAGTGGAGGATCTCGGCGTCTCGTTCGACGGATTCAAAGCGGTCGACGGCTTCAACTTCTACCTCGCCCAAAACCACGTGCACGTCATCATCGGCCCTAACGGAGCCGGCAAGACCACCGTGCTGGACCTCATTTGCGGCAAGACGCTCGCCACCAGCGGCAGCATCAAGTTCAAGGGCAAGGAGCTCCGCGGCGTCCGCGAATACCGGATCGTCCGCGCCGGTATCGGCCGGAAATTCCAGAACCCGTCGATTTACGAAAACCTCACTGTTTTCGAAAACCTCGAACTCTCCCACCCCACCGGCCGCGGCGTGATCGGCTGCCTGATGTTCCGCCGCACTGCGTCCATCAAGAAACAGTGCGATGACGTGGCCGAGCAGATCGGCCTGGCCGACAAGCTCGACACCGAGGCCGGCATCCTCAGTCACGGCCAGAAACAGTGGTTGGAAATCGGCATGCTGCTCATGCAGGATCCGGAGATCATCATGCTCGACGAGCCGGTCGCCGGCATGAGCGTGCGCGAACGCACCGAGACCGCCCTGCTCATCCGCAAGATCTCCAAGGACCGCTCGGTCATCGTCATCGAGCACGACATGGAGTTCGTCCGGGAAATCGCCGACCGCGTCACCGTCATGCACCTCGGCAAGATCCTCGCGGAGGGATCCATGGAGAAAGTCAGCCAGGATCCCAAAGTCATCGAAGTTTACATCGGACACTAACATCATGATCTCAGTCACCAACCTCCAGGTCTGTTACGGACAAAGCGTCGTCATCCCCGACATGAGCTTCACCGCGCCGCAGGGCGAGATCCTCGGCATCATCGGACGCAACGGCATGGGCAAAAGCACGCTCTTCCGGTCGCTCATCGGCATGATCCTGACCCGCTCGGGAACGATCACCCTCAACGGCAAGGAAATCACCAACCAACCGTCCCACCGCCGGGTCGCGCAGGGAGTCGCGTTCGTGCCCCAGGGCCGGATGATTTTCCCCTACCTCACGGTTTATGAAAACCTCATCTCCGGCGTCGCGGGCAATGTCAGCTACGACTCCGTCGAGGAGATCTACGCGCTTTTCCCCGTCCTGAGGGACATGCGCAAGCGCAAGGGCGGCAATCTATCCGGCGGCCAGCAGCAGCAGCTCGCCATCGGCCGCGCGCTGATGACCAACCCCAGCGTGCTCCTGCTCGACGAGCCGACCGAAGGCATCCAGCCCTCCATCATCAAGGACATTTCCCGCAGCCTGCGCGAAATCCGCGATATGCGGAAACTCACCATCGTCGTCAGCGAGCAAGTCCTCAGCTTCGTGCTCGATACCTGCGACAACATCATGGTCATCGATAAGGGAAAGCTCATCCGCGAGGACCGCCGCGCCGATGTGAATTCCGACCAGATCAAAGCCATGCTCGCCGTTTGAAAACCTTTCTCCCAACCCCAAACCTAACACAACAACATGAAGACACTGATCAAAGTTGACCTCGACGCCACCCCGGAATCCCAGGACTACCTTCACAACCGCTGGCACCCGGATATCCCCATGGTGGCGATGGTCAATCCCGGCGACGAGTTCCGCGTCGAGTGCATCGACTGGACCGGCGGCCAGATCAAAAACAACGACGACGCCACCGACATCGACGTGGTTGACCTCACCAAGGTCCACTACCTCTCCGGCCCCATCGGCGTGCACGGCGCGGAGCCGGGCGACCTGCTGGTGGTGGACATCCTCGACGTGGGCGTGCTCGACAAATACCAATGGGGCTTCACCGGACTCTTCTCCAAACTCAACGGCGGCGGATTTCTAACCGACCACTATCCGGACGCCCGCAAGGCCTGCTGGGACTTCCACGGCATCTATACCTCGTCGCGCCACATCCCTAACGTCGAGTTCGCCGGCATCATGCACCCGGGCCTCATCGGTTGTTTGCCGTCCAAGGATATGCTCAACACCTGGAACACCCGGGAAAAGGAGCTCTTCGACACCGATCCCGAGCGCGTCCCGCCGCTTTGCGCGCTGCCCTCCGCCGGCACCGCCCACATGGGACGCATGACCGGCGCCGCCCGTGACGCCGCCGCCGCAGAAGGTGCCCGCACCGTGCCCCCGCGGGAACACGGTGGAAACTGCGACATCAAGAACCTCACCAAGGGATCCAAAGTCTATTTCCCCGTCTATGTCAAAGACGGCGGCCTCTCGATGGGTGACATCCACTTCAGCCAGGGCGACGGCGAAATCACCTTCTGCGGTGCCATCGAAATGGCGGGTTACCTCGACATCCGCGTCAGCGTGCTCAAGGGCGGCATGGAAAAATACGCCATCCGCAACCCGCTGTTCATCCCGAGCCCGCTCACCCCTAACTACAAGCGCCACATCATTTTCGAAGGCATCTCGGTGGATGAGGCGGGCAAGCAGCACTACCTCGATCCGTTCGTTTCCTACAAGATGGCCTGCCTCAACGCCATCGAGTACATGAAGAAATTCGGTTATACCGGCGAGCAGGCCTACGCCATCCTCGGCACCGCCCCGGTGGAAGGCCACATCAGCGGCATCGTCGATATTCCCAACGCCTGCGCCACCCTCTGGCTGCCGACGGAAATCTTCGACTTCGACATCATGCCGAACGCGAATGGTCCGACGAAGAGCGTCACGCCCGGATTCGACCTCGCCAAAGTGTTATAGGAACCCACCGCCATGCCAGTCTATGACTTCTCCTGCCCGGAGTGCGGCGATTTCCGCGCGCTTCTAACCATCGACGAGCGGAACGACCCGACACCGTGCCCCGACTGCTCGCGCGTCGGCCAGCGACTCATCCTCGCGCCCAACCTCGCGCTGATGAGTCCGGTGAAACGCAAGGCCCACGCCGTGAACGAAAAAAGCCGCCACGAGCCGCGGATCAGCAACGCCCACTCCTGTGGCAGCGGTTGCGGTTGCGGCACCACCGGCACCAAGATCCGGCCCACCCGCACCAAGGAGACCAAGCTCGGCGTCCTCAACTCCCAGAAGCCCAGCGCCCGGCCGTGGATGCTGGGTCACTGAGATCCACGACTGATTCGCCCCGGGGTTCGGGTTTCAGACTGCAAACGCGCACTGAGACCTGGCCCCGGGCAATTTGCCGCCATCTATTGTTAGTGCGGACCCTGCCCGCCAGCCCCCGGCGCATGGAAGGATTCCAGTCTTGGTAGATCTGATCAAAAAGTGCATCCCCCTCAACGAACCCGATAGAAACCCGGCGGCTTCCCGATCCGCGCCTTGAACAGGCGGGAAAAATAGTAAACCGACTCGAACCCCAGGCGATCCGCGACTTCCTGGATGCTTTTTCCCACAAGCAATTGCCGCGCGCGGTTCATTTTCATCTCGATGAAATAGTCACCGGGAGCACGCCCCGTCACGTTTTTGAACAACCGCCGGAAGGTCGAATAACTGATACCCAGTTCCTGCGCGAGGAGTTGGAGATCGAGCGAGCCTTCCAAGGCTTCCCGCATCCTCACCAACGTGTGTTTCACGAGCTTCTCGCCATCGGTGAGCCCATGGGTGTCCGAAGCCTTGAGCAGGCTGCGGACCCGCGCGACGATCTCCACCGACCGCAGCCCGATGATCGGCTCAAATCCGGGAGCCTCTTCCTGAATCGTGTCCGCGATGTTAAGAAAACACCGCAATAACGGCTCATCCAGCCCCACCCGCATCACCGGCACGGATGGCAGAAAACCGGATCGGCGGACAGCCTCTTCCAACAGCCCGCCCTCGCTTTCCACCCAATATTCATCCCAGCCCGTCTCGGAATCCGGTCGGTAGCGGTGCCACACATTCGGGAAAACGATAAAGACCGAACCCGCCGCGACTTCGATTTCCCCCGAGGCCTCCGAATCAAACACCCCACGCCCTGCCGTGATGTAAACCCACGTGTAAGCGGACAGTCGCCGGCCATTTTCCCAGGAAAACGCATGATCCTCCGGATGCCCCGGCGGTGGATACGGCGTCCGCGGCGGGATGACGCCATGACCGGCATCCAACACCCGTGCGCCCCAATCCGAATCATTGTCCATCCGTGGCAGATAGCGGTAAAAGTTGCGTCTCGAATTCATAGCTTCCGGATCCTGTCAGATCGTGAAACGAAATGATCAAATCGTGCATGGCGAAAATAAAGCCATCGTCACAAAGTGGCAAGGTTTCCTCGCGGAGGAAGCACATTTCCAAACTCAAACTTCGACTCACCATGGCATCCACCACCCGCATCGGCCTCTTCGGCATCGGCCTTGATACTTATTGGCCGCAGTTCCCCGGACTCAAGGAACGACTCGAAGCTTATCTCGCCACCGTCCATTCCAAGCTCGCCCGCGATGGGGTGGAAATTGTCGATCTCGGCCTCGTCGATACCGTGCCCAAGGCCTTCGCGGCCGGCCACGCCTTCCGCCGCGAGGACGTGGACCTCATTTTCCTCCATGTCACCACTTACGCGCTGTCATCCACCGTGCTGCCCGTGGTCCAGCGCGCCAAGGTGCCTGTGATCATTCTCAATCTATCACCCGAGGCCGCCATCGACTACGCCACCTTCAACCAAATGGGCGACCGCACGAAAATGACCGGTGAGTGGCTCGCCCACTGCGGCGCTTGCCCGGTCCCGGAAATCGCCAACGTCTTCAACCGCTCGCGCATCGATTTCCATCAGATCACCGGGATGCTCCACGACGACCCCGAGTGCTGGGACGAGGTCGATGCCTGGATCGACGCCGCCCGCGTCGCTGGCGTGATGTTCCACAACCGCCTCGGCGTGATGGGCCATTATTACAGCGGCATGTTGGACATTTACTCGGACCTCACCCAGCAGTGCGCCCACTTCGGCGGTCACATGGAAATCGTCGAGGTCGATGAACTCTCCGCCCTCCGCCGCGAGGTGACCGACGCGGAAATCACCGCCCGCATCGCTGATTTCCAAACCACCTTCGAGGTCCAGGCAGATTGCTCGCAGCCCGAACTCGAGCGCGCCGCCCGCACCTCCGTCGCCTTGGACAAACTTGTCGAAATCCACGACCTCGGCTCGCTCGCCTATTACTACATGGGCACCGGCAACGCCGAAAACGAGGACGCCATTTCCTCCATCATCCTCGGGAACTCGTTGCTAACCGCCCGCGGCATCCCGGTCGCCGGCGAAATGGAAATCAAGAATGTGCAGGCCATGAAAATCCTCGATTCCTTCGGCGTCGGTGGTTCGTTCACGGAATACTACACGCTCGACTGGACGGACGATATTGTGCTGATGGGCCACGACGGCCCCGGCCACATCGCCATCGCCGAGGGAAAAACGAAAGTCCGCCCGCTCGACGTTTTCCACGGCAAGGTCGGACGGGGACTGTCGGTCGAAATGTCGGTGAAACACGGTCCGGTCACCTTGCTCAGCGTCGTCCAGACCGTCGATGGACGGCTCAAGTTCCTCGTCGCCGAGGGCGAGTCCGTGGCCGGTCCGATCATGGAAATCGGCAACACGAACTCCCGCTACCGTTTCCCGATCGGCGCCCGCCGCTTCGTCAACGACTGGAACGTGCAGGGCCCCGCCCACCATTGTGCGGTCGGCGTCGGCCACATCGCGGAGAAAATCAAGAAGCTCGGGCAGCTTCTCGGCATGGAAACGGTCAAGGTTTGCTGAATCCTCAAACGGTTCATTCTTGCCCACGTGACCTCATGTTCTCGGCGTGGTGCCCTGCGGATGTCCCACCGCCGATCCATGGGAAGCGGGCGATTTGCATACGACCATCAGCGCCATACGCGGAAGCCGCTCGATGCTTACATGAAGTTATGGAGAGGGAGATGAACTTGGCGAAGGCCGGGGATCGAATGATGGTGCGCCCAAAAACTAACAACCAATTCCATCAGGCCCCCAGCGTCGGGTCATAGTCCTTCGGCGCGCGGATGATTTTCTCGATGCCGTGTTTGGTGACGAGGTTGCCGGCGCTGGAGCGGCTCTTGATGCCGAACTCGGCAAAGTGCAGCGGGCGGATGAGGTTGCGCATGCGCAAGCCGGACTTGAGGTGGACTAACAACATTTGCGCGGCGCTCTCCTCGTTGGTCTTGTGGAAGGCGAAGTAGAGAATGCGGCTGTTGGGCGTACCTTTGGTGAGATCGTATTCCTTGTCGCGGGTGATGCCGCCGACGGTGAAACGCTTGGCGAGGATGGGACCGTCGCGACCGTCCCGATAGATCATCGAGTAGATGAGGTCCTCGTCCTTGCGGAAGATGGCGACGCGCAGCGGTTTCTGGCCGACGAAGACTTTTTCCGCGACCTTCATGACGCGCATCTTGCCGTCCTGGGTGAAGGCGATGATGTCGTCGATGGTGGAGCATTTTTCCACGGGCTCGCCGTCTTTTTTCAGTCCGTAGCCGGCGAAACCGTTCTTGGCATCCAGATAGAGCGTCTCGGTGGCTGCGACGACCTGCATCCGGTCCACGCGCTCGAACGAGGCGATCTCGGTGCGGCGCTCGCGGTCCTTGCCGTATTTCTTGGCGAGTTCCTCATACCAGCGGATGGTGTATTTGGTGAGGTTGCGGAGGTTCTTCTCGGTCTCGTCGATGGTTTTTTCGAGCCCGCGGATTTCCTCGTCGGCTTTGAAGGCGTCGAACTTGGAAATGCGCTTGATCTTGATTTCGGTTAGCCGGACGAGATCCTCCTCGGTGACCTCGCGCTTGAGGAGTTTCTTGAACGGCTTGAGGCCGTCGTCGATGGCCTTGAGCACGGCTTCCCAAGTTTCGCATTCTTCGATGTCCCGGTAGATGCGGTTCTCGATGAAGATTTTTTCGAGCGAGCTGAAATGCCATTTTTCGGCGAGTTCGCCGAGTTTGATTTCGAGCTCCAGCTTGAGCAGGTCGCGGGTGTGGAAGGTGGTGCGGCGGAGGATGTCGGAAACCGCCATGAACACCGGTTTGCCATCGACGATGACGCAGGAGTTGGGGGAAATGGTGAGTTCGCTGTCGGTGAAGGCGTAGAGCGCGTCGCGGGTCTGGTCGGCATCGGCCCCGGCGGGCAGATAGACGAGGATGTCGGCGTTCGCGGCGGTGTTGTCCTCGATTTTCTGGATCTTGATCTTCCCCTTGTCGGCGGCGGCGACGATGGACTCCATCAGCGCGCCGGTGGTGGTGCCGAAGGGGATTTCCGTGATGCGGAGGTAGCCTTTTTTCTCGGTGGAAATACGGGCGCGGACCCGAACTTTCCCGCCGCGCAGGCCGTCGCGGTATTCGGAGGCGTCCATGATCCCGGCGGTGGGGAAGTCCGGCACCAGCGAGAACGGCTGGTCCCGGAGCACGGCGATGGCGGCTTCGATGAGTTCGTGGAAATTGTGCGGCAGGATCTTGCAGGCGAGACCGACGGCGATGCCCTCGACACCTTGGGCGAGCAGCAGCGGGAATTTCACCGGCAGCGTGTCCGGCTCCTTGCGGCGGCCGTCATAGCTGGGGAGCCAGTTCGTGGTTTTCGGGTTGAAAACGACCTCGTTGGCGAACTTGGTGAGGCGCGCCTCGATGTATCGCGGGGCGGCCGCGCCGTCGCCGGTGAGGGTGTTGCCCCAGTTGCCCTGGGTGTCGATGAGCAGGTCCTTTTGCCCAAGTCCGACGATGGCGGCACCGATGGACTGGTCGCCGTGCGGGTGGTAGTTCATCGTGTTTCCGACGATCCCGGCGACTTTGTTGTAGCGACCGTCGTCCAGCTCGTCCATCGCGTGGAGGATGCGGCGCTGGACCGGCTTGAGGCCGTCGAAAAGATGGGGAACCGCCCGCTCCAGGATGACGTAGCTGGCGTAATCGAGGAAATAGTCGGAATACATCGCTCCCAGCGAGGCATGTTGGTCCGGGTCGTGCGTCATGTGGGCGGATGGTTAAAGAACCCGGCGCATTCGCGCAAGCCTCGGGTGACAAGATCGTTTCGGAGGCGGCGTATCCCGGCCTTGCCCTCGTTTCCGGGCCTGCTAATCGTTCATCATGAAATCTGAAATCAATGGCAGGTGCGAGATCGCCCGGCGGGACTGGCTCAAGGCCGCCACACTCGGCGGGGCGGCGGCCATGCTGGCAGGAACCAAGGCCGCGGCCGAACCGGCGGGCGCTCCGGCGAAAAAAGTGCGTGGCGTGGTTTTCATGGTGTCCGACGGGATGAGCCCCGGCGTGCTGACGATGGCCGAATCCTACTCCCAGCTCACTCGGAAAAAGGGCACGCAGTGGTGGTCGCTGCTCAATGACCGCAAGGCCGCGCGCGGGCTGATGGACACCGCCTCGGCGAACTCGATGGTCACGGACTCCGCCGCGGCGTCCAGCTCGTGGGGCGGCGGGCAGCGCGTCAACAATGGCAGCATCAACGTCAGTCCCGGTGGCGAGGCGGTCACGCCGATCGCCGAAATTTTAAAGAAAAAGGGTCTGCGAATCGGTCTCGTGACCACCGCCACCGTCACCCACGCCACCCCGGCCGGATTTGCGGCGTCCGTGCCGAAGCGCGGCGATGAGCACACCATCGCCCCCCAGTATCTCGACCGCGTCGATGTGATCCTCGGCGGGGGCTCGGGATTTTTCGACAAAAAGGACCGTCCGGACCAACGTGACCTTTCCGGCGATTTCGCGAAGGCGGGCTACGGCGTGGTCCGCAACCGCGACGGGCTGCTCGCCGCCCGCGAGGAAAAACTGCTTGGCACTTTCACCCGGGGTCACCTGCCCTTCTCCATCGACCGCAATCACAACCCGGAAATGGCGGCCAAGGTTCCGACGCTCACGGAAATGGCCAATGCGGCGCTCACCCGCTTCCTTTCGAGCGACAAGCCGTTTTTGCTGCAAATCGAGGGGGCACGCATCGACCACGCCGCCCACCTCAACGACATCGGCGCGCTGCTGCACGACCAGCTTGCCTTCGATGACGCGGTCGCGGCGGTGCTGACGCTCATCGGCAACCGCGACGATATTTTGCTCGTGGTCACCAGCGATCACGGAAATTCAAATCCCGGTCTCAACGGCATGGGAAACGGCTACAGCGAGAGCACCCAGCGGTTCGCCAAAATCACGAATTTCAAGGCGTCCCACGAACGCCTCCTCGCGGAATGGGCGAAAATGCAGGGCCGGAGCGCCGAACAAGTGACCGACCTGGTGCGCACCCACCTCGACTTCACGCTCAAGCCGGAACAGGCCGAGGCGCTTTTCGAAATCGTCCGGAAACACCCGGTCATCGAGTGGAACGAGCAGCTC
>JAIFNK010000275.1 GCA_020047775.1 Akkermansia sp.
AGGCTAACAAAGTTTTTCCGCCGCCGGTCGGCACGCGCAGGCAGACGTAGGGCATCGACGCTCCAAGTCCTTCCGAAATCACGGGGAAGTAGGGAACTTCAGGAAAATCATTCGCCGCCAGCACATCGTGGAAAGCGTTGTGCAAGCTGCCGCCTGCGGAACAGGCGCGCAGGAAATCCCGCAACGAACCGAGCACCCGGTTTTGATAGGGCTTGAGAACGATCATGATTCAGAAATGGGAAAGTTCAAGGAGGGGCGAACTCCGATTCGCCCTCGTGCATGTTGAGTCGATGAAAAGTGCGAAAGCTCTAGCCATCGACTTTCCATGCGCATCGGCGGTTCGGAATGCAAAGCGAGCGATAGCGAGTCTTCTGAAATCGCAAAGCGCATCCCGCATGGCCGGATGCAAACCGCCGCTCCATGATGTCTCCCGACAAATCGAAGCGGACTCATGACACGCGGATTTCGTATGGGGTTTGGCGCACGGTGATGCCTTCCTCAGCCAACCGCTCGGCACCGATCAGGCAGCCCGCGCAGTAAATCACCTTCGGCCCGGCGAAGGGCGGAAGTTTGGCGAGGGTCTTGCGTGTCAGCACGTTGCCGCCGTTCGAGGACTTGTCGCCGAGAATGCCGTTGAACAGCAGATAGACTGCAAGCCCCCTGCAAACGCCCAGCAACGGCGTGTTCGGCACCCGCTCACGCGGCAACGGTTCGCGCGTCTCGCAGAAATACACATGCCGCGCCAACTCGCCGAACTTCACCGTCTCGCGGATATGCCCGGTCTCGTCGAACAACGGCTCGCCCAATTCGCAGAAACGGAACCCGCCGCCAAGGCCTGCGACTTTTTCGCCCTTGGCGTTGGTGTAGCCTTCGGCAACGCGGCGGACGCGTTCGGCGGTGATCGCCTTGGCATTCGATTCCTTCATCTCAACGAGAATGAATCGGCGCTGTTGGTTATCGGCACGATTTAGCTGAAGAACCGCCTGAGCGGTTGTTCCCGATCCGGCGAATGAATCCAGAATCAGATCAGTGCCCGAAGTGGTGAAACTGATTAGCTCCTCGATCAATCCCGTCGGTTTAGGAAAATCGAAAGGCCGCTTGTCATCCGGAAAGATCGCCTTGATTTCGTTGGTCCCGATCCGGCCATCCAACTCGAAAAGGCTGGAGAGCTTGGATCGATAATCTTTCGCATAAACCTTGAGTTCAATTAGTTTTCTATCATCATCACCAAAGATGATACGACCTTCTTCAAGCAGCTTTGTCAGGGTGGTTTCTGGGAACCGATATCCCATTAGAGGCTCTTTGCACGGCTTTTTGGTAACGGGATGAAGAACATCATACCGGTAACCCTCTTTGCCAGGGTTGTGGACTCCGCGCAGACCGGTATAGACGCCTCCTTGGTCAATGAACTTATAATCCTGAAACGGCCAAACCTCGTCTTTGTGCTTTCGGAACCATTTCGTATAAGCTTCTTGGCGCGCTTCTTGATCAGAAAACTCATGAAGAATTTCGTCTCCAATTCTCAAAAGCCGCTCCTTCACATCAAGATTCACGGATTTCCACTCTTTTGGCAGATTGTCCACGTTTGCCGCATAGCAGAGGACGTATTCGTGTTCGGTGACTATTCGCGTGGGATTGTTGTCGGTGGTGTTTTTCCAGATCACGCAGCCTAGAAAATTTCTTCGCCCAAAAAGCTCATCCATCACAAGTTTCAATGACGCCACTTCATTGTCGTCAATGCTGATGAAGATGACACCATCCGGTCGGAGAAAGCGCTTCAGGAGTGCAAGGCGGGGGTAGATCATGCAAAGCCATTTGTCGTGCCTGGACAAATCTTCCGCTTCGACGCCGACCACTTTGCCAAGCCAGTCGAGGATCTCCGGGCTACTGACGTTGTCGTTGTATCGCCAGCCAGCGCGCTTTCCGGAATCGTCCCGATCATCCATCCCCGTGTTGTAGGGCGGATCAATGCAGACGCATTTCACCTGGCCGGCGAAGTGCGGGAGCAGGGCTTTGAGAGCGATGAGATTGTCGCCCTGCGCGATGATGTTTCCGGTTCCGGGATCGCCGCAGGAGAGTTCCGGCACATCCTTGAGCAGGTGGAAGGGAACTTCCAGGTGGTGTTTGATAACGGCGTCCTTGCCGATCCAGTTGAGGGTGGGCATGGGGGCGTCAGAAGTCGGGTTTCGGGAACCTCTTCTTCGCGGGCGTCAGATAGATCAGGCCACTCGCCGGGCGCAGTGCCACGGGCAGCGGGATGATCCAAAACAAGGTCTGTTTCGCGGAAGGAGGCATAAAAATGCGTCCTTCCGGTGGACGGGGAGTTAGAAAGTCGCAACTAGACGACCGCAACGGCCTTTAGCCGACCCCCGTAGGAGACGACCTGGACATGCGCCTCCCCGGCCTTTTGGGTCGGTTTGGCGGCATCGTTGCGGTCGATGCCAACCGCTAGTTGAAAGGATTTCTACGTCCTCGTCCGCCAAGGCGGACACCGCGAGTGAATGCGTCCGGCCCCCTCGCGGCAAGGAGAAACGCCGGAACGGATGCGAAGAGAAACAGGCGTCCCGCCCGCCAATGACCGTGGCGGCGGTTTTCAACCGCCAAGCCCGGGATTTCCCATGAAAGGCATGGCGGTCGGAATTCGCCGCCCCGGTGCGAGCCGGGCGAGTGGGTGGAGAGGGAGGGGATTCGCTGCGACCGGTGATCGCCGCCACGGCACCACTCACACGAACTTCACCCGTGTCCATCTGCGGTTCTATTTTCCCATTTCTGGTAACGGACGCGCCCGTCTCCCGATCCTTAAAGGCATTGGCCTCCAGGCGGTCTTCCGCGCCCAAGACCGCCTGAAGGCGGGACTACTTACGAAAGAACCGCCGCTACTCTGCCGCTCACGCGAACTTCACCCGGTCATAGAGATCGGCCAGGGCCAAGGCGGCGTCGATTTCCGGCAAGGGAATCACTGCATCCAGCCCGACGTGGTGCTCGATGGCGAACCCGCCGCCGGATTTCCTGCGGTGCAGGCTGACGGACGGCTTTTCCGGCTCCACGAAGAGCAGGACTTTCAGGGACGGAAGCATCAGGTAGGCGTCGCGCTTCTCGCCCAAGTCCGCACGGCGGGTCGAGTCGCTGAGGACTTCGATCACAACCACCGGTTGATCCTGGAAATGGTCGGTGGCTGGATTTGATTGGCAGACGACCATGGCATCCGGGTAATAGAACCGGGTGTGGTCGGGAAATTCGATGCGGACTTTGACGTCGCTGTTTAAGGGCTGGCAGGGTTTACCTCGCAATTGGCCTCCAAGCGAGATGATCGAATTTGTCGCGATGACATTGTGCTGATTCGTCGCGCCCGCCATCGCGTGGACGGTTCCACCGATATACTCGTGCTTCACCTCGCTGGTTTCCTCGCCGGCGAGATAGTCATCAACGGAAACAAGGGCGGGATGTTCCAAGCCTGTCATGTCCGCAGGTTAATGGGAATTCGCAGAGGTCGCAACTTCCAAACCCGGCCTCAATCGTCGTCGTCCTTCGCCCCCTTCACCCGGACCTTGCCGCGGAGCTTGGCTTCGATGAACGGATCGAGATCGCCGTCCATGACTTCCTGGATGCTGCCGGACTCCTGGCCGGTGCGGAGGTCGAGGACTTTTTGATAGGGCTGGAAAACGTAGGAGCGGATCTGGTTGCCCCAGGAGACGTCGCCCTTTTCGCCATAGGCGCGGTCGGCCTCGGCTTTTTGTTTGTCCTCCTCGATGGTGTAGAGCTTGGCCTTGAGGATGTCGAACGCGAGCTCGCGGTTCGCGCCCTGCGTCCGCGCGGCGGTCGAGCGGATCAGGATGCCGGTCGGCAAGTGGCGCAGGATGACGGCGGTTTCCACCTTGTTGACGTTCTGACCGCCCTTGCCGCCGGAACGGGTGGTGGTGATTTCGATGTCCTTTTCGTTGATCTCGATTTTGATCTCCTTGGAGACTTCCGGCGTCGCGTCGATGGATGCAAACGACGTGTGGCGTTTCGCATTCGAGTCGAACGGGGAAATCCGCACCAACCGGTGCACGCCGCGTTCGTTTTTCAGGAAGCCGTAGGCGTGGTCGCCGGTGATTTTCAAAGTCGCGGTGCGCAGGCCGGCCTCATCGCCGTCCTGCCAGTCGAGCGTCTCGACGGTGTAGCCCTTGCGCTCGGCCCAGCGGGTGTACATGCGGTGGAGCATTTGCGCCCAGTCGCACGCTTCGGTGCCGCCCGCGCCGGCGGAAATGACGAGGAAACACGGGGAAATATCGCTCGGTTGGTCGAGCAAAGTCAGCAGCTCGTAAGCGCGGATATCGTCTTCGAGGCCCTTGGCGTTGGTGATCGCCTCGCGGGCGAGATCGGCGTCGTCGTATTCCTTGGCGAGCGAGATCCCTTCGTCGATGTCCGCCACGCGGGCTTCGAGTTTGAGGAATCCTTCGAGCTTTTTCTTCAGCCCGGCGGCCTTGGAGCTGATGGATTTCGCCTTGTCCGAGTCGTTCCAGAACTCGGGAGCGCCCATGGCCTCCTCGAGTGTGTTGATTTCGTTTTCGAGGGCCGGGACGTCAAAGATACCTCCTGAGTTTCGACAAGCGGCTTTTCAAGCCAGCCGTGTCGAGCGCCAGGAGGTCAGCGGTAGGAAGTGAGGACATGCGGGCGGAGAAAAGGGCATCCGTCGACAGGACGCAAGGCGGAATAAGTCAGGGAATCAGGTGGACTGAGAAGAAGACGGGGTTGGGCAGGAATGAAATTGAAGTCGCGATCTTGCGGATGATTCGCTGTTTTGGGTTGATTTTTACATGGCGCGGAGGGAAATAGAGCCATGACCGATTTATTCACACCTTCGATTAAATCCAGTCACGGCCAGACTCCGGCGATTGCGGATCAGGAGTGCCGCCTGTGGGCGGAAAGGCTCATGCGTGACGTGAACGAGGAGGTTTCAAAAGAAGAACGAAAAGAGCGGGACTTTTTCCAAGCGTGGTTCCGCTGGACTCATTTGGTGGGACTGGTGAACTTTCTGGACCTGTCAATTTATCGCCGTGAGAATCTTGCTTCGGAGGATCTGAAATGGCACCGCATGTTGACTTCGGGTCTCGTGGCGCTTGGAGGAGCGATAGAACAATGGGCAAAGTCCTTTAGCCCTGAAACATTGAGTCTGGCATCTTACGATGCGGACCGGCTGGAATCGATGATTCAATCGGTTCAATCGTCGTTTGAAGATTTCCACACGATTGGTAATTCGAAGTTGACCGAGGCAATCGAAAATCTGCTCCCCACATGATCTCCAAGGGAGATCTGGAAACTGTCTTCCAAGCCTGGTACGACCATAAAATGGAACCGGACGATCCTGAACTCCTACGAGTTCACCGTGTGACCATCAACAATCTGACCGCCAAGATGGAGGACGCTCTCGGGCATCCAATAACGGTGGCTTCGGCCAGACAGGCAATCATTCCCCGGTTTGGAGTTTGGATGAAAGAAAACGGACTCCCACAACCTCCCAAGTAGCGTGTCTTTTTCTTGGTCTTTGGCATAAGAGGAGTGATCCGTTCTTGTCCATCAAGTCCCCCGCACGACGATTTTCTCCGCCTTGAGCCAGCGTCTGAGTACGCCGGGATCCGCAGTGAGGTTTCCGAGCATCCGCCAGTTCGAGCGCTGGAGCACGGCGGCTTCCGCGCGGCTTTCATCGACCACGCACCACGGTTGCGAGCCGGAGGAATGGATGAAACGGAACCCGTCGCCACTCACGACAAGGAACGCGACATGCGTGTCCAACCCGACGATGTAAACGCCGGGCTCGCGTTTTTCCACCTCCGAGGCAAAGGCCTGATAGCCCGCACCCACTCTGAGATCGCACGACTCTTTTGCGAGAAAACTGCGCAGGATGTTTTCCGACGGCTGCTGCGCGAGCTGATAGCGGTCCACCAGGAAGCCGGCGTCTTTCAACACCGTCGCCACGAAATAGCCGCAGGCGATTTTCCCTGCGCCGGGACCTTTCGCGGTGCCGTTGAAATCCCAGGGCGTGCCGAGCCAGCAACGCATCATCACGGGCAGGGCCTGCTCCAAAACAGCCCGGGCATCGGCTTCCACGGCGGCGCGCTCGGTGGCGGTTTTCGCTTTCCGGTGGCGGGCGGCGAGGTCTTTCCGCCAACGCTCCAGATCCTTGCTGAGCACGGCGTAGGTTTTGGGATCGGGCTGGAGTTTTTTTCGCAGGACATGTTCCGCGCCGCCAACCGTCGTCCGCCAGAGTCCGGCCAAAGGCTCGCGAAACCACCAGCCCGACACCCCGCCGATGACGAGGATGGAAATCAGCAGCAGCCAGCGT
>JAIFNK010000128.1:0-706 GCA_020047775.1 Akkermansia sp.
GGATGAGCGCAAGCTGGAGTCCGTTCGGCAGGGTGTGGACCTGGATGTCCAGCCGGGCGCGGGCGGCCTTGGCGATGTGTGCCGGAGCGGGGGCTTCCAGCGGATCGAGGATGGTGAGACTGAGCCGCTCGTCAGTCAGCTTTGCGGCGACGCGGCAGATGTCGGCGGTGGTGACGGCCTGGATCGCGGCGAGGTAGCGGCGGGTGAAATCGAGGTCGCGGGCCTCGTGCCAGTTCGATGCGAGGTCGGCGGCCCGGCCGGACGCGCTCGTCAGGTTGCGGAACTGGCTGGCGGCGATCTGGCGTTTTGCCTTGGCCAAATCATCGTCCAGGGTGCTCCCGGCGACGGCGGCGACCTCCAACAGAATCGCGTCGATCAACGCATCCCGCTTGGCCGGCTCGGCATCGGCGGAGGCTGCCAGAAGTCCCTCGCGTCCCGGACCGGTCCACGAAAATGCGGAAATTTCCAGCGCGAGTTCCTTTTCCTCCCGCAGGCTGCGGTGAAACCTCGACGCGCGGCCGCGGCCGAGGATCCCGGCGAGCACGTCGAACGCGGGCGCGTCCGGGTGATCAAGCGCCGGGGTTTTCCAAGCGACGGAAATCCGGCTGGTCGGCACGGCGAAGGTTTCGCGCGCCCGCCGCGGTCCGATTTGCGGCGGATCGATGGCGACCAACGGCTCGCGCCCGCCGCCGGTCAGGCACTCGGC
>JAIFNK010000128.1:725-7037 GCA_020047775.1 Akkermansia sp.
CCCGCCGCCGGTCAGGCACTCGGCGGTGAGTCCGAGCACCAGTTTCCGCGCCTCGTCCGGATGGAAATCGCCGGAAACCACGACGAAACAGCGGTCCGGGGTGTAGCGGCCGCGGTGGTATCCAATCAGATCCTCATAGCGGATCGCATCGAACAGATGCCGGTGGCCGATGACCGGATGGCGGCGCGGATCGAGCGTGAACACGGTGGAGAAAAGCAGCCGCGAGGCGACGTTGTCCGGGTCATCGAGGCCCATGTCGATTTCCCGCCGGATGACGTCCTTCTCCTTCTCGAACTCCGACTCCGGAAGTGTCGGATAGAAAGCCAGCCCGGTGAGGGTCTTGAGGAAAACCGGCAGCGAGGCGGACGGTCCGTCGATGTAATAGACCGTGCGGTCGAAGCTGGTGTAGGCGTTCCAGTGGCCGCCCGCCGCCTGCACCGCGTCGGCGAGGGTGTCCGCGTCGTAGTCCCGGGTGCCCTTGAAAACCATGTGTTCCAGGAAATGCGAGATGCCGGCGCCGAGGTGCTGGTCCTCGTGCATGCTGCCGGTGGCCACCCAGATCTGCGTGCTGACGACCGGAGCGGTCGTGTCGGGATCCAGGATCAGGGTGAGGCCGTTAGGCAGCGTTTCGACGGTGGCGGTGGTGGCGGGATATTCCATGAAGTTCTGGCTTGGACGGGTGGGTGAATGAAGTATAAAAGCACGGCATGCAACGATGGATCGTATTTGGCGTGGTGGCGGTGCTGCTGGTTCTCGGCGGTGGCGGGTTTGCCTATAGGACTTACAAACAAAACCGCCCGCAGCCGATCTGGGTCCCGCTGCCGCTCAATCCCGAGACGCCGGCGGAAAAGCGGACGGAGCTCGCTGCGGATCTCAAGAAAAACCTGATGAAGCCGGAAGTCCTGCTCCAAGTGAGCAAGGATCTGGGCCTTCCCAAAATACTCGGCGTGGCCACCGACGAAGCCGCTGCCAACGAGTTGGCGCGGCGGATGTTCGTGGATGTCGGCGAGGCGGACTCTCCGACAGGCGGCAAGGTTCCGTCGCTCAATATCGGCATCAATGGCAAGCGCAAGGAGCAGGAAGTTTCGGGAAAAATCGCGACGCGTTTGATGCAGGATGTTTGGAAAATCCTGGGAATCAAGCCGCCGTCGCAGAAGGAATTCTAGACGTGGCTGATCACGTGTGCCCGGTCGAAGCGGGCCTTGGGAATTTGCGCGTATTTGTCGTCCGCCGCGCGGTAACCGAGAGCGCAGGCGACGGCCGTCGCATATCCCGACCCTTCGAGGCCCAGCAATTGGTCATAGCCTGCCGGACTGATGCCTTCCATCGGACAGGCGTCGATGCCGAGCAGCGCCGCGGAGGCCATCAACTGGCCCAGCACGATGTAGGTCTGCCGGATATTCCACGCGTGCCGCCCCTCGTGGCTCATCGCCTGCGCGAATCCCTCGATCATGCCCTTGAGCATGGCCAGGGATTCCGGGCTGGCATCCTGCACCGCGGCCATCCTCGCGATCCAGGAGTCGATGTCGGTGGTGGTGAGGTCGGTTCTGGCTGTTATTACCAGATAGTGGGAGGCTTCGGTGACTTGGGGTTGCCCCCAGGATTCAGAAGCCAGGTTCGCGCGCAGGCCGGGATTTTGCACGACGATGAATTTCCACGGCTGGAGTCCGAACGAGGATGGCGTGAGGACCAGCGATTCCTCGAGCGCCTCCCAGGTGGCGGCCGGGATTTTGCGGGCGGGGTCGAACTTTTTGGTGGCGTAGCGCCAGCGGAGGGCGTCGAGAAGTTGGTCGGTGGAGATCGTCATGTCGCGGCCACTATTCCGCACTAATCTCGAAAGGCAAGGTGGCTGCTGGAAAATCCTTCAAGGTCAGGCTGAAAACCACGCCGTAGTCGGTTTGCAGGCGGTTGTCCACCAGGGTGATCCCCACGCCCGCGACCCAGTTCCCGAAATCGCGGTGCAAGGTGTATTGCTGTTGTTGCAAGGTTCCGTCGTCCAGCTCGACCACATCCAGCGTGCCGATTCCCCAGTGCTCATTGAGCCGCAGATAGGATTGGAAATACAACTGATTGGAGTCATCCAGATTCGGATTTCCACTCAGAACCAGGTAGTTCAGCGTGAATTCAAAATTCGACGTGGGCATGAACCGCAGATACGTGTTGTATTCGTTGAACCCGGAGCCGGAGTTGATGATGGGAAACTGGGCTTCAAATCCCGCCGAAAACCACGGAAGCGGCTGCCAGCGCAGCTCGTTGTAGAGGTTGGAAAAATCCCGTTGTCCCTCGGGATCCTGGATGAATCCGTCCACGTAGGTATCCATGTAGAACCACTCGAACGCCGACTTGTCCCGGTGGGTTAGCAGGCGGTTGCGGGTTCCCAGCCGCACCACATTCCAGCTTTGCAGCTCGTCCACCGCATTGAACCGGATGGGATCCAGCGGCCTCGGGCGGGTCGTTGGCGACAGCCGGTCCACCCGGGGATCATCCAGGCTGATGTTGTCGGTGGAAACAATGGACCACGCCGCATACGGCTGCACGATGTGCTTGAGCCCGTCGAGCCCCCAGCGGGAGTTCCGGTGACCGCCGAAGTCCTTGGAGAACTTGGTGGATGCTTCGACACCGGCATGCAGATAGGTGCGGTCCGTGTTGGCGATCGTCCAGTTTGCCGCGTCATAGCGGGTGTAGCCGATGCCGGCGACGGGGGTGACCTGGAGAAACTCGCCGAAGGTCATCGGCATGGTCAGTTCCTGGTAGATGTTAAAGCGGGCGTAGCTCGAATCCAGCAACCGGGTGCGAAGCTCCTCCCGCCTTGGATCATTGAGCGGAAGCGAGAGGATTTTCTCGGCGAGCTGCCGGTCATAGCCGCTCAGCTGGTTGAGCAGCGACTGCGCCGTGGCGTCGCCGGCTGTCAGCTTCATCAGGGGATTGACGATGGTCCCGCTCACAAGGTCCGCCGCTTTCTCGCCGATGAGGCCGAAGGAAACGTTCCCCTCGTGAAGGACCGGCGAGTCGAACAGCGGAGCGCGCACCTGGTCGAAGAACACCTCCGGCGAGCGGGTGTCGGTCCGATAGAAATCATTGATGCGGAATCTCCCGTAAATGGACAGCAGCGAGTGGTCGTCCCGGCGGTAGAGTCCGAGCGTGTTGTCCGGTGCCGGGTCAGACCGGTAGTGGGCGATGTCGTAATCCTCAAGATAGTACGGGTCGCTGAGCAGCGAGAAATTCGAGTCGAGCCGCCATTCGGCATCGTCCAGGAAATCCAGTTCCAAGCGGTGCTTCAGTTCCACCTTGTAGCGGTTTTCGTCCACCTCGCCGCGCGTCACGCCGGTCGTGGTGGTCTCGGGTGCGAGATCGTAGAGGTAGTAAAAGCTCAGGCCGGAGATTTCGTTGGTGTTTTCCACCCGCTTGTCCACAAGATCGACACCCAAGCCGACCCCGCGCTCGGAGCGGAGGTCGAGGTGCCAGCGGGAAAGAAGCCACGCGTCCTCATTCTCGCCGGTCTCCGGATTCGGGTTTCCACCCAGCATGACGCCGTAGGTATTGAGCAGGAATGGCCCCCACGAGGATCGTCCGCCGGGAGTGAAATGATAGCCCAACTCGCTGTCCAGCGGCTGGCTCAAGTAGGGCAGCCAGAACACCGGAATCTCGCCGGCATAGACTCGCAGGTCGTTGAAGACGATCTTCTCGTCAGGGAAGACCGTCGTCTTCTTCGCCCGGACCCAGAAACCCGGAACCTCCGAATCATCCGTGGTGATCCCGGCATTTTCCCCGATGAAAACCTTCTTGCCGTTCCGGACCTCGTCGCCGAATTTATTCGCCTCAAGCAGAATCGGGTCGAGAGAAGCCCGCAGTCCGCTGGCGTCGAAGGTTTTCTTTTCGTAATAATAGACCGCCCGGTCACCGCGCTGCAAAATGTTTCCCTGATAGATGCTGACATTTCCCTCCAGCGTCACCGACTGCGCCTTGAAATCCACCACCGCGCCGTCCGCGAAAGCCTCCATCCCGTTATCTCCGGTGATCTTGATGCCCGGTCCCTTGTAGCGCACGCCCACATCCTTGACGCCTTCGATACGGCCGCCGCCGAAATTGCTGATGTTCAGGTTCTTGGGCATCGCCATCGGTGCCATCCCCGGAAATCCGGTGGAAAACTCCAGGGCGGGCACGGGAGCGATGGCATCTACCGGCGGTGGGACGGCGGCACCATCGGGCAAGACCTGTTGCGCGCGAAGCGGCAGCAGCAGCAGCCACGGGGAAATGAGCCATGCTCCAAGTTTCTGCATCGCCGTGATAAGAAAACCACGGGCTTGTGAAGTAAAGGGTGAAAGCCTTGCGAGGTCCGGGATAAATTCCGTTTTGCCGGGTCGAAATCCGGACTAGGGTCGGCCATGGGGGAAAATGAGCGAGTCGCTGTTGTCGGAATCACCGGATTTCTCGGACGTGAATTGCCTGCGGTGCTGGCGGAAAAAGGCTTCGCCACCACGGGCATCAGTCGCTCGGGAAGCGGCCAGATCTCCGGGGTGGATCATTGGCAGTCGGCGGACGCGCCCGACTTCGCCGGCCACCACGCCGTGGTCAATCTGGCGGGCGAGCCGATCGACCAACGGTGGAACGAGCGGACGCGCCGCTTGTTCCGTGAAAGCCGGGTGGACGTGACCACCCGCATCGTCGCGGCGATCGCCAAGCTGCCTGCGGACGCCCGGCCCAAGGTGCTCGTCAATGGTTCCGCAGTCGGAATCTACGGCGACCGCAGTGATGAGATCCTCACCGACACCGCCCGCCGCGGCCAAGGCTATCTCGCGGATTTGTGCGCCGACTGGGAGGATGCGGCGCGGGATGCCGAATCGCTCGGTGTCCGCGTCGTGCGGCTGCGCACCGGCGTCGTGCTCGGAAAAAACGGCCGGGCTTTTCAAAAGTTGCTGACGATTTTCAATCTCGGCATCGGTGGCAAACTCGGGTCCGGCGCACAGTGGATGCCTTGGATCCATGTTGCGGACCTCCGCGCGGCGATCGTCCATGCCGTCGTCTCGGAAACCCTCAGCGGGCCGGTCAATGGCTGCGCCCCGCACCCCGAGCGGAATCGCGACTTCACCCGCAAGCTGGCCCGCGCCCTCCATCGCCCGGCGATCCTCCCCTCACCCGCCTTCGGGCTCAAGCTGCTGCTCGGCGACTTCAGCAGCGCCCTGCTTGGCAGCCAGCGAGCCCTGCCCGCCGCGCTGGAGGCGGATGGATTCAAATTCCAGTTTCCCACCTTCGAGAAGGCCTTGGGCGAGCTGGTTGGGTCGTCTAAATAAAGCTCAAACCTTGTCGGGAAACGCGGTCTCGCAAGTGCGGGCGTTGACCGCCCCGGCGGAGCGCTGGCTTCAACCCAATGCCTTTAAGGCATTGGGCTTCAGCCGGCGGGTTTATCGTCCGCGCGGCACCGCGTGCCCCAAGGGCCTCTGAAGCCAGCGCTCCGCGCCTCACCAGTCGACCTAACGATTTTACGGTTCAATCCCACAGGGCGCACCTCGCCGCGACAATTGGTTCGCAGCTTCCGGCGGTGGCGGCTACGCTTCCGAATGACGCCGTTGTTTGAAGAACTCGCTTTCCACCCGACGCCGCTGGGCGACCTGATTCTCCGCCGGCGGCGGATGACGATGCTGGACGATTTGATCGTGTATGAAGTCCTGCTCGGCGAGGCGTTTCTGATGTCCAGCCTGTTCCATGAAGTTTTAGGCTGACTGGTTGGGAATGTTGATTACGCAATCGCGTGTTTTCGTCAGGAATCCGAAGCGGGCAAACTGTGCTCTATCCGGGTCAGCGGTCTTTGACGCGTTCGACATCCGCCCCAAGCATGAGGAGCTTCTCGTCAATGTGCTCGTAGCCGCGGTCGATGTGATAGAGACGGCTGATCTCGGTGGAGCCCTTGGCGGTTAGGGCGGCGAGCACCAGGGCGGCGGAGGCGCGGAGGTCGGAGGCCATGACCGGGGCGGCGGAGAGTTGGACGACGCCGCGGACGACGGCGGTGCCGTTGTCCACCTTGATGTCGGCACCCATGCGCTTGAGCTCGGCGCAGTGCATGAAGCGCTGCGGGAAGATGGTGTCCTTGATCACACTGATGCCGGGCGTGGTGACTAACAGGGCGGTCATTTGTGCCTGCATGTCGGTGGGATAGCCCGGGTACGGGGCGGTGCTGATTTCCACGCCCTGGGTGGTTCCCTCGCTGCGATGCACGGTGCAGACGTCGCCGGCGGCGTTGAAATCGACGCGGTGGCCGGATGCCTCGATGGCGGCGGTGATGGCCTTCATGTGCTCGCGGCAGACGCGACGGAG
>JAIFNK010000025.1 GCA_020047775.1 Akkermansia sp.
CGACGCGAAGGGGGAGAATTTCATCGCCGCCGCGGCCAATGGCGACGCGCGCAGGTATGCGGTGCACGATCCACACCCGGACGCGAGCTGGCGGGCGTTCTTCGGCAAGGTCTGGTACGAGGGCGGCGGCAAGCCGGTCTATCAGTGGCAGTCCACCGGTGGCACCGATGATTTCGAGCCGAAGCTGTCGCTGGTTCCGCTGATCTTCGGATCGCTCAAAGGCACGGCCTACGCGCTGTTGTTCTCCATCCCGGTCGCCTTGTTAGCCGCGTTGTTTTCCGCGGCGTTCCTGCCGCTGGAGGTGAAGCGGGTCGTCAAGCCGGTGATGGAAATCATGTCGTCGCTGCCGTCCGTGGTGCTCGGATTCCTCGCCGGCCTGTGGCTGGCGCCGATCCTTGAAACGCGGGTGCCGTCCGTGGCGGTGATGTTCCTGCTGATCCCGTGCAGCGCGCTGCTCGTCGGTTACTTTTGGTGCCGTCTGCCGATTTCCCTCCGCAACCGCTTCGAAGGCGGTGGCGAGTGGCTGTTGGTGCTGCCGTTCCTCGTGCTGGCCGGGTGGCTCGGGTGGCAGCTCGGGCCGGTGATGGAGAACTGGTTTTTCGTTTACAAGGATCCGGCGACGGGCCGGGAAATCGCGGACTTCCGACTGTGGTGGCCGCAGGCGACGGGCATTTCCTTCGAGCAGCGGAACTCGATGGTGCTGGGTTTCATGATGGGCTTCGCCGTGATCCCGGTGATTTTCACCATCGCCGAGGACGCGCTTTCCAATGTGCCCAAGTCCCTGACCGCCGCAGCCTCCGCTCTTGGCGCGAACCGCTGGCAGGTGGTGTGGACGGTGATGCTGCCGGTCGCCTCCTCCGGGATTTTCTCCGCGCTGATGATCGGCTTCGGCCGCGCGGTGGGCGAGACGATGATCATGGTGATGGCCACCGGCAATACGCCGGTCATGGAGTGGAACATCTTCAACGGCATGCGCACCCTCTCCGCCAACATCGCGGTGGAGCTGCCGGAAGCACCGGTTGGTTCGACTCATTACCGCACGCTGTTCCTCGGCGCGGTGGTGCTTTTCGCGATGACCTTCGTCATGAACACTCTCGCGGAAATCCTCCGCCAACGCCTGCGCGAACGCAACAAGATCGTCTAACCCATGGATCCCGCCGCCAAGACCTTCGCCACCACCGGCCGCTCCCGCAAGGGTGAGCCCTGGGTCTGGCTGACCGCCGCCGGGCTGACCATCGGGGTCGCCATGGCGCTGGGTTTGTTCCTGCTCATCCTGGTGAAGGGCGCGTCCTCGTTCTGGCCGCGGCGCATCGATCTGATGGAGGTTTCCAACGGTGCTGCCATCGAAAAAATTGCCGGCTACATCACTCAGCAGACGGAGCGCCGCGACGCGCAGGGCGTGCTGCACGAGGAGATTCAAGTCTTCCGCGGCAACAAGGATCTCAATGGCGAGGCTTTCAAATACATCGACCGTTCCAACATCAAGGCCACCTCGCGGCCCGGATCGCTGCTGCTCGTCGAGCGCTTGGAATACGGCCCCGCCATCGTCACTCCGGTGGCTTTACAAACACCCGGCGGACGCATCGAGGCGAACGCCGGCGGCTTCGAAACAGCGCTCGAAAAAATCCTCACGCAAGGGAAAGCCGCCCGCAAGGAACTGCTCGTCATCGAGCGCAAGAAAATCGGCGCGATCAGCCGCGAGCTCGCCGCGCTCGCCCGCGCGGAAAAATCCGCCGGGGTGAAACCGGAAGTCGCCACCACCCGGCGCGCCGGGTTGCAAGCGGATTTCGACAAGCTTCAAACCGAGGCCGCCGACATCCGCAAGACGCTGGCGGAATCGAGTTTCCTCGGGCTCACTGCTGACGGCAAGGAAGTGAACTACCCGGCGGGCAACCTGCTCGATGTGTTCCCGTCCAACCGTGCGGGCTTTTTCTCGCGGGTCGGGGAAATGATCCACCGCATGACGAAATTCCTGACAGAGGATCCCCGCGAGGCGAACACCGAGGGCGGTGTTTTCCCGGCGATCTTCGGCACCGTGGTGATGACACTGGTGATGAGTATTTTCGTAACGCCCTTCGGCGTGATCGCGGCGATTTACTTGCGCGAGTATGCCAAGCAGGGACTCTTCGTGCGCATGGTCCGGATCAGCGTCAACAATCTGGCAGGCGTGCCATCCATCGTCTTCGGCGTCTTCGGTCTGGCGTTTTTCGTGTATTTCGTCGGGGGCGGACTGGACCGCTGGTTGTTCGCGGACAGCCTGCCAACTCCGACTTATGGCACGCCCGGTATTTTGTGGGCGTCCCTGACATTGGCCTTGCTCACGCTGCCGGTTGTCATCGTCGCCACCGAGGAGGCGCTCTCCGCCGTCCCCCGCGGCGTGCGTGAGGCGGCGCTGGCCTGCGGGGCCTCCAAGTGGCAGACGATCCAGCGCGTGGTGCTTCCCGCCTCGCTGCCGGGGATTCTCACTGGCGTCATCCTCGCGATGGCCCGCGGGGCCGGCGAGGTCGCTCCGCTGATGCTGGTGGGCGTGGTGAAACTCGCGCCCTCGCTGCCGCTGGACGACATTGCGCCGTTCATCCATCCCGAGCGCAAGTTCATGCATCTGGGTTTCCATATCTATGATCTGGGATTCCAATCACCCGACGCCGAGGCCGCCAAGCCGATCGTCTATGCGACCGCGCTGCTTCTGCTCGTGGTGGTGGTGAGCCTGAACCTTACCGCCATTCTGATCCGCAACCGCCTCAAGAAACGCTTCGCCGTGAGCAGCTTTTAACCCATGAGCGCCCCCCTATCAGAACGCCGGGACTTCATCCATGTGGACAACTTCAGTTTCCATTACGGAGAGAAACAGGCGATTTTCGGCATCGACATGGCCATCCCCGAGCATCAGGTGACAGCCCTCATCGGCCCGTCAGGCTGCGGAAAATCCACGTTGCTGCGTAACCTCAACCGGATGAACGACCTCATCGAAGGCGTGCGTCACGAGGGCGACATCCGCATCGGCGGCACCAGTCTCTACGATCCATCCGTGGAGGTGATTTCACTGCGCAAGCGGGTAGGAATGGTGTTCCAAAAGTATAATCCATTCGCGAAGTCGATTTACGAAAACGTGGTTTTCAGCCTGCGGGTGGCCGGCCGCGCGAAGAAGTCGGAGCTGGATGAAACTGTCGAGCGCACGCTCAAGGCCGCCGCGCTGTGGGACGAAGTGAAGGACCGGTTGCATCATTCCGCGTTCGGCCTGTCCGGCGGCCAGCAGCAGCGGCTGTGCATCGCCCGCGCCATCGCCAACCAACCGGAAATCCTGCTGATGGACGAGCCGTGCGCCGCACTCGATCCGCTGGCGACATTGAAGATCGAGGATCTCATCATGGGACTCAAGGAGCAGTTCACCATCGTCATCGTCACCCACAACATGGAGCAGGCGACACGCTGCTCGGACCGCACCGCGTTTCTCTATATGGGCCGCCTCGTCGAATACGGCGAGACGATGCAGATTTTCGAACGACCCGGGAATCCGGAAACGGAAGCCTATATTTCCGGCCGCTTCAGCTAATATGATTGCACCCGCCACCACTCCCGGAGCTCCCGCCATCGCGGTGCAGGACATGGATTTCTGTTATGGGGAATCCATCGCGTTGAAGGAGATCACGCTGGACATCCGGCGTAACGAGGTCACCGCATTCATCGGTCCGTCGGGCTGCGGCAAGTCCACGCTGCTGCGGTGTTTCAACCGGATGAACGACTTCATCCCCGGCGCCAAGGTCACACGCGGCGGCATCTGGATCGGTGGCACCGAGATTCACAGCCCGGAAGTGGACGGCGTGGAGCTCCGCCGGCGGATCGGGATGGTGTTCCAGAAGTCCAATCCGTTTCCGCGGAGCATTTACGAAAACGTCGCCTACGGACCGCGGATTCTCGGCGAGCGCCGCAAGGACGTGCTCAACGCCATCGTCGAGAAATCCCTGCGCGGTGCCGCGCTGTGGGAGGAGGTGAAGGACCGGCTCCATGAGAGCGCCTACGGACTCTCCGGTGGCCAACAGCAGCGGCTCTGCATCGCCCGCGCCACGGCGGTGGACCCGTCGATCATTCTGATGGATGAACCCTGTTCGGCGCTCGATCCCATCGCCACCGGCCGGGTCGAGGAACTCATCCTTGAGTTGAAGAAAAACTATACGATTGTGATCGTGACGCATAACATGCAACAGGCGTCACGGGTATCCGACCGCACCGCTTTCTTTTATCTCGGCGAGCTGGTGGAATACGATTTCACTTCTAAAATTTTCACAAACCCTGCCAACAGCCAGACTGAGGATTATATCTCCGGTCGATTCGGCTGAGCGATTCACCACCCCCTGATCCCATGCATAGTTCCCACATCCTCCGTGATTTCGACCAAGCCATCGCCGCCCTGCGGAATGAAGTTCTCAACATGGCCGCCAAGGCCCGGCACAATCTGGAGCGGGGCGTGCGCGCGCTGCTGGAAAGAAATGTGGAGCTCGCAAACGCCGTCATCGCCGACGACGACGAGGTGGATGAGTGCGAACGCAAGATTGACCAGCTCGGCATGGACATCCTCGTGCGCTTCCACCCTGTCGCCACGGATCTGCGGCTGGTGGTTTCCTCGATGAAAATCTCAATGAACCTGGAGCGGATTTCGGATCATTCGACGAACATTGCCAAGCGAGCCAGGAAAATGGCCGCCAGCCAGGAGCTGCCGGACGTCACTTTGATCGAACCGCTTTACACGCTGGCGGATCATCTGCTGCGCGACGCGATTTCCGCTTACAGCGACCGGGATGCGGCGCTGGGCGCTTCCCTCCACATCCGCGACAAGGAATTGGACCGTCTTCACGACTCCGCGACGATTACCTTCGGCTCGCGCATCGAACAGTGCGACGGACGGAGCCAGGACTACCTGCATCTGATCCTGGTGACGCGGTCGCTGGAACGCGTCGGCGACCTTGCGGTAAACATCGGCGAAGACGCCGTCTTTCTGGAAGTCGCCCGCGACCTCCGCCACATGAGCAATCGCGATTTGCCGGAAGGAGTTTGACGGTCCGCCGTCTTGGCTGAAGGTTCAATCAATCCCTCTTCCACATCCGGCCGCAAACGGTTTGATTGACGAGTGACGAACTCCGATTGTTGATTGTTGAAGTGAAAGAATCCGCTCCTTCATCCTCTTCCGATCAAAAATCCAAAATCAACAATCATCAATCGTCAATCAATCCCTCTTCCACATCCGGCCCGCACCCGGTTTGATTGACGATTGACGAACTCCGATTGTTGATTGTTGATTGTTGATTTAGCAGAATGCCACCAACCGATCCAGCGGGCTCTCCACCCCAAGCCCGTTTTCCCCGATCGCCACATGCAGGTAAATCTCCGTCGTGCTGATATCCTCGTGCCCCAGCAGATCCTGGATCGTCCGCAGGTCCGTTCCATTTTCTAGCAGGTGCGTCGCAAAACTATGCCTCAGGGCATGGCTTGTCACCCGCTTCTCGATCCCCGCAGCCCGAGCCGCCCGTTTGATCGCCTCGTTGTAAACCTGTCCTTGCAGATGATGCCGCCTGCGAGCCCCGGACTCGGGATCAGTTGAAATCTGGCGTGCCGGAAACAACCAGAACCACTCAAACGTCTCCGCCGCCCGCCGAAATTTCCGCGCCAACGCCCCGGGAAGATAAACCCCGGCACGCCCCGCTTCCGAGTCGCCCTGCCAAATCTCCCGCACCCGCTCGATCTGTCTGGCCACTTCTTCCCGCAAGCTCTTGGGCAGCACGGTGACGCGGTCTTTGTCGCCCTTGCCTTGCCGCACCGTTAACGTCCCTCGCCCTACATCCACATCCTGCACCCGCATCCGGACCAGCTCGGAAAGTCGCAAGCCCGCGCCATATTGCAGCCGTCCTGCCAACTCGTATTGCATCCCCCTCTGATCCTGCTCCCGCAGATTCTCAAACAACCGATGTGTCTCCGGCTTCGACAATACCACCGGCACCCGCGTCCCCGTATCCCGCAGTTTCACCCCGAAAACCGGCTTCTCCACCCCGAGCACGTGCTTGAAGAAGTGCGCCAGCGCGTTGAGCGCCTGCTTCTGGGTGGAATGAGCGCAATCCTCATCCTGCACCACCGCCGTCAAGAACCGCGTGGCCGTCTCGATCTGCATCACAGCCTGCTCCGACCCTGCGAACCTCGCATATCGCGCCGCCCATGCGCCATAGCACTACTTGGTCCGCAGCAACAAACCCCGCCGCGCACCCGACGAATGCACCGCCAACCTCACGCGTTCCGCGA
>JAIFNK010000072.1:0-6260 GCA_020047775.1 Akkermansia sp.
ACTTGACGCGCATGCCTGCCGGGGGTGCGGTATGCAATACCACTCGATCCGGTGGTGTCGCTTCGCTCAACCACCGGCTACAAGCTGGAAAGCCTCCGGCTTTGAAGATGGCATCCAAGTCATGGATTCCTGGAAATCAGTCTGCCCCATCGCCTTTTACTCTTTCCCCAAGCCCGACGAAAACGACAATAAGGTCGTTTCTCCTTACGGTTGCACCGGCGGGGCATTGGCTTTCACGGGATTCAACCGGTGCAGCAGCAACATCACCGGCAGCGCCAGCAGCGGGGAGATAAGAAATCCGCCGACTGCTCCGAGGATCAGATTCAGAGTGACGTTCGGAGAAACCGGCACGTGGGAAACCTGGGGCTCCTCGTGGATGATGACGCTCTCGTTCTGCATTTCACCCTCGATCGTCGCGCTGATTTGCTTGAGCTTCATCGACTGTAACAAAGCCTGATCCGTTTCAAGATCCCGTTTGGCGTCGATCATGTCTTGATCGCGAAGCGTATCCGGTCCCGCGAGGAGTGAACCTTTTCCAGCAATCGTCCCGAGAATCTTCCGCCGCTCCTCCACTTTCTCCTCCTGCTCCTTGATCGCTTTGTTCAACTCCGCCAGCCGACGATCCGAATCCCGCTTTATAATCCCAACCCTGTAATCCCGGTAAACTCTAGCAACTTCTGCGGCGATGTCCCGAGTGGCCTCCCGGTCCGTGTGGCGCACCCGGATGGCGATCAGATCCGTTCCCCGGAGATTCTCCGTAATCACGATCTCTTTTAAAATCCGAATGGCGGCGTCCTGGTCCACTCCCCATTGGTTGGTGAGTTCGAGTTTTTCCACCACTTCTGCCAGGGACGCACGGCTCTTGATCTTGTTGAACTCGGTGCCGAAAAAATACTGGGGTGTGGTTTGTGAAGGCACCGCCCCGTCCTCGGATGGAGACGTCATCCGCCTCACCTCGATGACCGCCTCGCTCTCATACTTTTTCGGCATCACGTAAGTGACCACCGCCATCACCAGCAAACCGCCGACCGCCCCGACGGGCAGCATCACCAGAAAAACCCACCAGAAGCGTTTGAACATGGTGCGAGGTTAGGGAGGCGGGCGCGGATGGCAACGCCATTCGAGATATCCTACGACCTCTTCCGCTTTGGCGCGCGGTGGCAGAGCGCGGCACCGACACGGCTTGGATTCTTCCGGGACATAACGCGAAGCCCGCGGACCGCTTACCACCGCACTCCCTATCTATCGCCCGCCTTGCTTGGTCTGCATCCGCTCGGTGATCAGCTTGAGCTTCAGCTCCTGAAGCAACTTCTGGTCCGTTTCAAAATCCCGCTTTGCATCGACGTAGTCTGAGGTATCCAAACTCTTCTTGATAGATTCTTCATGAGTCTCGACACTATCCGAGCGATCGGCTTCGGATCCCTTGTAGATGATGCCCTTGGTTCTGACGATAGTGGCGAGCATTTTTCTCCGCTCTTCCACTTTATCCTCCTGCTCCTTGACCGCCTTCTTCAAATGAGAAAGGCGTCGTTCTTCAGCTTGGTGTCTCTCAATCTCACCCGCGCGGTGGCGCGAACTTTCGCGGGCAATTTCCTTGTCATGCTCCACGCCGGGCAAATCCGAATTCCGTGTTGCCGGCCGATCCGCAGGGGTCTCCGGATTGGAAATCGAGCCAGTCGCATTCTTCTCCGACTCAACTTTGGACCATGCCAGCCAAACCAACGTTCCGAAGCCCGCCATCACCAGAAAAACCCACCAGAAGCGCTTGAGCATATCGGGTGAGTCGAGCGGTTAGGTTATTGAGGGCGGATCGTGTGGATCGCTCCGCCCTACTCCTTGATATCAATAATCGCGCGCTTGCGCTTGGACTTGATCCACCGCTCGTATTGCTCGGAGGTCTTTTTCTTGCTGACGCGCTGTTCGACCATCTCGCGGACTTTGTCATTGAGTGGTGGCGAGGGGCCGAGGTCGACTTTAGTGGGCTTGACGATCGTAAAACCCTGCGGGTCGAGCAGGGGACCGACGATTTTCCCAACCGGCGCGTCGAAAATGATAACGGCGAATTCCGGCGACAAGTCGGCGCGCGGGACGTTTTCCTGAAGGCCACCCGCATCGGCGAAGGCGTCCTTGGAGTGGGCCTTGGCGAGTTCCGCGAAGTCCTTGCCTTCGGAGATTTGTTTCGCGATGTCCTCGGCCAGGGTGAGCTGCGTATCGGGCGTGGCCAGTGGGTTCTCCGCGTCGGAGGCGGGAATGAAGATTTTCTGGAAGCTGATCACGTCCTTGCTCACGTCGCGGAGCGTCGATTTGATTTCGGCGTATTCCTTCTCGACTTCGTTCGGCAGCGGTGGCGGCGCGTCGGAAAACTGCTGGGCGCGCATCGCTTGCACGACCATTTTTTCCCGGGTCATCTCGCGGTAGCCGTCCATGGTGAGGCGGCTGCGCTTGAGCTCCTCGCGGAACTTCACCTCGTCGCCATTATACAATTCGCGCATCTGGCGTTTGATTTCCTCATCGATGAGGTTGGGCTTGATGCTGGCACCAAGTTGCTTGAACTCGTCGAGGATGATCTGGCGGTCGATGAGTTCCTGGATGATGTTGGCTTTCACTTCCTTGAATTTGGCCTCGAACGCAGGCCCGCGGCGCGGGAACTGGGTGACCAGCTGGGCGTAAACCGGAGACAACATGAAGGCGACCTGGTTTTTCGTGATCACCCGGCCGTTGACCTTGGCGGAAATGCCGTTGACCTCGATCGGACCGCTCGGTCGCTTCTGCGGTGGCGCTTGCTGGGCGTAAATAACTGGCCCTGAAAGGATTGTGCTTAAAATCACCAGTGGCAGAGCAAGACGCGAATTCATGGGAATGGTGGGAGAAATCAAAAGTTTTGCAGCAACGTGCCTGCTTCGGTGAGCTTCCCTTGGGGAGTGGCCGATTGCAAGCGGGGAAAACGGCGACCTTCAAGCAGAATATAATCTCCATTCCGGTGAAGCATCAGCCGCTGACCGCTGATTTCCACCGAGGCGATTCCCTCGGCGGCGGCGAGTGCCTTGATGCGGGTGATTTCCAGGAGCCGTGCGGCAGCCTCGGGAATCCGGCCGAAGCGGTCGCGCCACGAAGCTTCCAGCGCGTCGATGGCTTTCAAGGTGCCGGCTTCGGAAATCTCGCGGTAAGCGGTGATGCGGACCTTGGTTTCCTCCAGCCACGCGGCAGGCAAAAACGCCGGCAGCACGAGCTTTGGGTCTTCGCGGGCGTAGGCGGTCTCGCTGAAGACGATGAAGTCCGCCTTGAAACTTGTCTCGCCGCGCGGCGCGTCCTTGCGGCCTTTGAGTCGGTCCACCGATTGGCGGAGGAGCTGGCAATAAAGCTCGAAGCCGATCTGCGAGATGTGGCCGGATTGTTTGGTGCCGAGCAGGTTTCCCGCGCCGCGGATTTCCAGGTCCTTCATCGCGATTTTGAAACCGGAGCCAAGCGCGGTGTATTCCTTGATCGCGTTGATGCGCTTGCGGGCATCGCCGACGGTCATCATATCGCGCGGCAGGAGTAAAATGGCGTAGGCTTTTTCTCCCGCCCGCCCCACGCGGCCACGGAGTTGGTAGAGATCCGCCAGGCCGAAACGGTCGGCGCGGTCGATGAGGATGGTGTTGGCGTTCGGGATGTCGATGCCGGTCTCGATGATGGTGGTGGCTAACAGGACATCGGCCTCGCCCTTGACGAAGGCGTGCATGACCACCTCCAGATCGTCCTTGTCCATCTGCCCGTGACCGATGAGCACCTTGGCCTCGGGCACCAACTCGCGGATTTTCGACGCCATCATGTCGATGGTCTTCACCCGGTTGTGCAGGAAAAACGTCTGCCCGCCGCGTTTCATCTCGCGGCGGATCGCGTCGCGGATGATCCGCTCATCGTAGGCGCAGACCGTGGTGGAAACCGGCACCCGGTTCGGCGGCGGAGTGTCGATGGTGGACATGTCGCGCGCGCCCATCAGCGCCATGTAGAGCGTCCGCGGGATCGGCGTGGCGGAGAGAGTCAGCACGTCCACCTGGCGGAAGAGTTGTTTGAACTTCTCCTTGTGCGCCACGCCGAAGCGCTGCTCTTCATCCACGACAACCAGTCCGAGATCCTTGAATTTCACATCTCCGGAAACCAAGCGATGGGTGCCGATGACCAGGTCCACCGAGCCGTCCGCCAGCCCGGCGATCGTCTCTCTAACTTCGGACGCCGTGCGGAAACGGTTCAGCAAGTCGATGCGGATCGGATAGTCCGACATCCGCTCGCGGAAGGTCCGCCAGTGTTGTTCTGCCAGAACCGTCGTCGGCACGAGGATCGCGACTTGTTTGCCGCTGGTAATCGCCTTGAACGCACCGCGGATCGCGACTTCGGTTTTGCCAAATCCCACGTCGCCGCAGATCAACCGGTCCATCGGGCGGGGGGATTCGAGGTCTAACTTCGTCTCATCGATCGCACGCCGCTGGTCGGTTGTCTCGGTGTAGTGGAACGAGCGCTCGAACTCCCACATCCAGCGCGAATCCGGCGGATGGGCGAAACCGACTTCGCCCTGGCGCTCCGCCTGCACGCGCAGCAACTGCGCGGCGTAATCCATGATGGATTTCTCCGCCGCCTTGCGCGCGGTCTTCCAGGCGGCGCCGCCGAGTTTGTTCAACTCCGGAGTTTTGCCGCCGAGGCCGACGTATTTTCCGACCAGATGCGCTTGCTCCAGCGGCACGCCGAGTTGCACGCCGTCGCGGTATTCCAAAACCAGTTCGTCGCCCTCGTCTCCCTGTTGGATGCCCTTGAAGCGACCGATGCCGTATTCGTAATGCACCACCAGATCGCCCTCTTCCATCTCGTCGATGGTCGCGCGGGCGCGTGCGGCGCGGGCTTTTTCCAACAGCGACCGCCGCGGTCCGCCGGGTGTGCGGTAGCGGCCGAACAGCTCGGACGACGACAGCACGGCGAGTTTTGAAATCGGAACGGTGAAACCTGCCAGCAATTCGCCGCGGACCGGAATCAGACTGAGATCGCGTTCCAGATCTTTTCCCGCGAGTTCGGCGAAGCGCTCTTGCTCGCCCTTGTTGCCGAAGACCATCACGATGTCCCAGCCGCCGCGTTTCCAGTCGTTGAGCTGTCGGAAGAAATTCTCACGCCGCGTTTCCTCCAACACGAAATCACCCGCCTCGAAGGTGCCCAGCGGACTGCCATAACAGGCCAGCGTGTCGTCCTCCGTGCTGTTAAATTCCGCAGCGCCTTCGAGGATGCGCACGTCGGGTTTTTCGATTTCCGCGCCGAAGGAAATGATGAGATCCGTCTTGCGACGATAGTCGGCGACGGTCGCTTCGGACGACGGCTCGGCAAGTAACAGATCCGACTCCAGCAGCTTCGCGGTCGATGCCTGCGAATCGAGATCGAACTCGCGGATCGATTCCAGATCCGTGTCGAAGAACTCCAGCCGCAGCGGTTTCGCCGCCTGCCAAGCGAAGAGATCGAGGATGCCGCCGCGCACCGCGAACTGGCCGCGGCCGGTGACGGTGGGGACGCGTTCGTAGCCGTGGTCGGTGAGAGATTTTGCGAGTTCGGCGGGATCGAGCGCGGTGCCCGGCTTGAGCGGCGTGCGGCTCGCACGCAGCGCTTTGGGGGAGGGGGCCTTGCCGGCAAACGCGTCGCTGCCACAAATAATCACGCAGCTTTCCGAGCGGGCGAGGATTTCCAATACCGAAAACCACTCCGCCGCCGACTCGGGATCGGCGATCGTGCCATCGCCCGTTTCCACCGGTCCATCCGGCAGCACCAACCCGGTCACGCCCCACAGTTCCAGCTCGGACGCCAGCCGTTCGCGATGCCGCGGCATGTCGGACACCAGCCACAGCCGTGTCTTTTTCCGGTCCCTCGCCGCCAGCGCCACGACTGCTGCGAGAAACGCGTGCGCTGCCTCGGCGGACTGATCGAGCACGACCTCGCGATCACCTTTGGCGAAAGGGGCCAGGCGCGCTGCGAATTCGGGCTGAGTCACGGCGCGCCGGAGCCAGCCGTGAGTGGAATCGTCCGTGTGGGACACGGCGGAGCCTTAACGTCGATTTTCCCCACCCGCAAGCGGGATCCAAGCCAGGATAATTTTGAAGGCACCACGAATCTTGCGAATCCAGCGAATCTTTAAGAGGAAGAAGGCGAAGCCTGATCGGGATGTTCTTCAAAGATTCGTCCGATTCGCCAGATTCGCGGTGCCTCACTCTTCATTCGGGTTCGCAGGTACCCCGGAGGGGCGATGC
>JAIFNK010000072.1:6301-7614 GCA_020047775.1 Akkermansia sp.
CCTGCCCATGAGGTGATACAGGCATTCCTGCCTGTTCTTCCAGCCGAATTTCGCCATGCGAGGCTCTGGCCATCGTCCCGCAGATTTGCGACGCGCTGCAATTCGCCCATGATCAGGGCATCGTCCATCGCGACATCAAGCCGGAGAACATCCTGCTCGACCGGTTAGGCCGGGTGAAAGCCGCCGACTTCGGCATCGCGAAAATCATCGGCCCGGACTTTTCGTTCGTAGTTCCGCCTTCAGGCGGCTCTTCCGCGGAAGACCGCATGAAGGCGGAACTACCTACGTTCACCGAAACCGGAAAGATCATCGGCACGCCCCATTACATGGCCCCCGAGCAAATCGACCATCCGTCCGGGGTCGATCACCGGGCCGACATCCACGCCCACGGTGTCGTCTTCTACCAGATGCTCGCCGGCGAACTGTCAGGAAAACGCCTTGAAGCGCCGTCGAAGAAAGTCCATATCAAGGACTCTTTCGAGGGCCAGCAGGCCTTGATGAAGGAGCCCGACGGCTCGTGGAGGGCCAACGGTTACCTGATCCGATGAAATCCATGAAAACCTATCAAGCGCCGTGGGGAAAATTCCTGATTGTTGTTTCCAGCTTGCTGGTGGTGCTGGCGGTGGCAGGCATTCTCGCCGCAGACTTGATGCGGCCATACATCACGCCGGGATTCCTCGCGCCATTCGCGCAATGGCTTCTGCCCGCGATCGTGCTGTGCTGCCTGCCGTTCATGATCCGTGGGTATGTCATCACGGAGGACGCGATTTTGATCCGGCGCTTGTTCTGGACGACGCGGCTGGAGCGCGGCGGTTTGAAATCGGCGGCAGTGATGCCGAAGGTGATGAACAAGAGTCTGCGGACCTGCGGCAATGGCGGCGTGTTTTCGTTCACCGGTTGGTATTGGAGCAAGCCGCTGGGTTTCTATCGGGCGTTCGTGACGGACTTGAACCGGACGGTAGTGTTACGGTTTGAAAAACGAACGGTGGTGGTGTCGCCGGGTGAGGCAGAGGATTTTGTAAAGGAGCTCACCCGCTGATGGCCGCATCACCCGATGGCTTTTTCGCGACGACGCGCTGGACGATGGGCAAGGGCGAGATCCCGTATGCCACCGCTGCTACGGCGATGTCGATGGACGAGGGCGCGGTGCGGGTGGCGGTGCACCGGCTGAGGAAGCGTTATCGTGGGTTGTTGAGAAATGAAGTGGCGGACACGCTGGCGGATCCGGCGATGGTGGAGGAAGAGTTGGCGGTGCTGCTGGGAGCGTTCAGGTGACGGATTCGTGGCGGCGGTTTCCAACCGCCATGCCCTAC
>JAIFNK010000072.1:7688-9006 GCA_020047775.1 Akkermansia sp.
GCCCTACCCTGATGATTGGCATGGCGGTTGGAAACCGCCGCCACGGGGACTACTTCTCCGCCACATTCCGCAGCATCCATTCGGCGATGTCGGCGTAGATCGGATAGGCGGTGATGAGCGCGTTGTCGTGACCGGCGGCGGGGATTTCGATCCACTTCTTCGGAGTGGTGGCGGGAAGGGAATCGTAGAGAAATTTACCACGGTCGATGGCGGCGACGCGGTCGTTCGCGCCGTGGGCGATCAAGGTGGGGATGCGGATCGAAGCAGCGTGTTTGGCGGGCTGGATGTCTGCGAGGTGGATGCCGGATTTCCAATGATAGACGAGGTCCGTGCCTCCCGCCCAAATCGGGCCGAGAGTGGTGCCGATGTAGCGCGATGCCTGGCCCTCGATGACTTTCGGGAAGGAATCGAAGCTGCTGATGACCGCGAGCGCCTTCCATGGAGCGTCTGGTAGATCGACGGCATGGACGGAAACCGAGCCGCCCATCGACATGCCTAGCAGTCCGGCGGGTTGGGGATCGAAGGTGAAATGTTTCGCGGTTTCATAGAGAACCCGCGCGGGCAACCCGGCCTCGCGGACGCCGTAGGTCGCAATGGTGGCGGGATGATCGCCATGGGCGGGCATGTCCGGAATGACGCAGCGGAAACCGGACGCGCAAAGCCGTTCGGCGATGGGCAGGTAGTCTTCCTTGCGGCCTTTGCGGCCGTGGACGAGCACGAGCGTGCCGAGGATCCGGCCGGCGGGTTTCAGAGCGAGGCCGCGGGCGGTGAGTTGCTGGCGGATTTTGGTTCCCCGCTCGCCGAGGGTCCCGGAGGGATCGGGGGTGCAGACGAGGCAGGGGGTGCCGTCGCTGGCGGTGAAGCGCTCGATGATGAATCCGTGCGCCGCTGGATTTGATAGAAATTCACGGTGGTAGTCCAGCAGGGGACGGCGCGACGGGCTGGCGATCTGCGATCCGGCCCAGAGGACCAGGCCTGTGGCGGCGAGGAGGATGAGGAGAACGGTGGAGATGACGGCTTTCTGCCAGCGTTTTGTCAGGAAAGTCGCGACGGCGGTGGTTCGGAACATGTTTGTAGGAAAAACCGGGGGAATTTGATTTTCCGCAGGATCACACGGTTTTTTCCAGGGTGTTCGCCTTTTCCGCCAGATAGGCGATGGCGAGGTTCCGGTGGGGATGTTCCATCAGCTCGGTGCGCAGGGTGGTGAGCCGGTTGAGAAGGTCGGGGCCTAGCAGCCTGTCGGACTTAGAGCAACTTCTCCGAAGTATTTCCAGCGATGCGGCGTATCCAAGGAATGCCCGCTCGTTTCGTCAACATT
>JAIFNK010000006.1 GCA_020047775.1 Akkermansia sp.
GTCGATCTACGCTCGGTCAAGCCGCTGGACGTGGATACGATCCTGGCATCCGTCGCGCGCACCGGACGCTTGTTAGCCGTGGGCGAGGCGTTCCCCTGGGGCGGTGTGACGGCGGAAGTGATTTCCCAGGTGACCGAGGAAGGCTTCCACCTGTTGGACGCTCCGCCGCAGCGCTTGAACGCCCGCGACACGCCGGTTCCCTATCACCCGAAACTCTGGGCCGCCCACCGCCCGACGCCGGAATCCATCTGCGAGGCGCTCCGCAAACTGCTCACTTTCTGAAGATTTCAGATCTCAAATTTCAAATCTCTCCCAAGATGCCCACCGTCCCCATCCTCATGCCGCAGCTCGGCGAATCCATCGCCGAGGCCACCGTCGTCCGTCTCGGAATCGCAGTGGGGGATTTCGTCCGCACCGACCAGGAAATCATCGAGGTGGAAACCAACAAGGCGGTGATGGGAGTGACCACGCTGTGCGACGGAGTGGTCTCGGAATTGCGGGCACAGGAGGGAGTTTCCTACTCGGTCGGAACGCTGCTGGGCCTGCTGGAAGTGACCGAGGAGGAAGTCGCCCGCACCGGCGTCGAGTCGCTGGAATCCATCGAAACGAAACGCACCGCCTCCAGCCAGTCGAACAGCCCGTCCCAAGCGGAAGCCAACCTGCATTTCGCCCTCGATGACGACGCCTACGAGGAAGCGCCCGCCGTCGTTCCCAGTGTGAAAGGCCTGCCCGTGCCGACCGGCGTCATGGGTGCCCACTACATTTCCCCGAGAATGCGCGCCCGCATGGACGATCTCGGCATCCGCGAGGCGGACATCTCCGCCATCGCCGGGACCGGTGCCGGCGGCCGCGTGACGGTGGAGGATCTTGAGCGCTTCCTCGACTATCTCGACACCTGGCCAAGCTCCGCCGCCTCGCCCATGCGGCTGGCCGTGGCGGATGCCATGCGGCGGAGCTGGACCCGCCCGCTGGCGACTGTCGGACTGCCCGTCTTGCTGGACCGCACCCTGGACCACCGGCGCAGCCAATCGCCGAAGCCGGGGCTCACTCTCTATCTGCTCCGCGCCTTCGCCCTCGCCCTTACGGAAACTCCCACCACGGCCGGTTACCTCATCGGCGACAAGGTCGTCCACCCGCGCTCGTTCGACATCGGCGTGGCCGTGCAGGTGGAGGATGGCGTGGTCGTCCCCGTCGTCCGGAAAGTCGATCAGAAATCCCTGCGAGACCTCATTTCGGAATACGACGATCTGGTGGACCGCGCCCGCCGCCGGCGCCTGACCGAACAGGATTGCAGCGGTGGCATCGCCACGGTGACGAACTTCGGCACCTTCGGCCTCACCACCGGCACGCCCATCCCACTTCCCAACGAAACCCTCATCCTCGGCATCGGTGCCGGAGTGAAAAAACCCGTTTGGAGTTCGCAGGTGGAAGCATTCCTTCCCGCGACGGAAGCAGACCTGCTGCTCACATTCGACCACCGTGTCGTCGATGGTGGAGGTGCCGGCTTCCTGCTTAACCGGGTCGCAGCACTGCTCCAAAAACCTGAGAATCTGTAAATCCGCACCCGTTCTGCCGTGGAATCCCCCGATAAGCCCGACAAGGTGGATATCCCGAAAAAGGCGATCTACCGGCTGTCGATTTACTTCCGTTGCCTTCAAAAACTGATCGCCAACGGAGTGTCCACGGTGAGTTCCACCACGCTCGCCCGGGCCGCCGGCGTCAAGCCCGCACAGCTCCGCAAGGATCTCGCCTATTTCGGTCAGTTCGGCACCCGCGGGCTTGGTTATCCGGTCGATGTGCTTGCCACGATGATCCGCGAAACGCTCGGCCGCGAGCACTTGCAGCCGGTCATCCTCGTCGGTGCGGGAAACCTGGGTTCCGCACTTTTACGCTACCATGGATTCGAAAAGGAAGGATTCGAGGTGGTGGCCGCCTTCGACGCCAACCCGGAGTCCACCCGGGCCCGCGGCGTCACCATCCCCGTCTATCCGGATTCCGATCTCGAAACTTTTGTCGCCACCCACTCCGTGAAGCTGGCGATCCTTTGCGTGCCCGTCGAGTTCGCCCAGGCAGTCGTCAACCGGCTCGTCGCCGCCGGCATCCAGGGAGTGCTGAATTTCTCCCCGATCATGCTCGAAGTCACTCCCGACGTCACCGTGAACAATGTGGATTTGGCGCTCGAACTCGAGCACCTCAGCTACTTTATTCGCTGAAATTCCCTTCATTCCGGAAATTTCCCTAAGATGCCGGCAACGCCGACCGTTCCACCCAAGATTCCAGTGCCCTCGCCGATCCATCCTTCACTCCCACCCACTCGGGAGAAGTTCATCGAACAGGCCCTGGTGGAATACGAATCCGCACTCATCGGTTATGCTTCGACGATCCTCAATGACCTCGATCTCGCCCGCGACGTGGTGCAGGACACCTTCATCCGTCTCTGCCAGCAGGACATCGAAAAAGTCCGGGAAAACCTCAAATCCTGGCTTTTCACCGTCTGCCGGAACCGCGCCCTCGATCTCCTGCGCAAGGACAAACGCAAGCAGCCGCTCGCGGAGATCCAATGGCAGAAAATCGCGGGTCCCGAGCTGCCACCCGACGAAAAATCCGACTGGCAGGACCGCATGAACCAAGTGGCCGCCTGCCTGGACCGCCTCACCTCCAATCAACGCGAAGTCATCATCCTCAAATTCCAACAGGACCTCAGTTATCGCGAGATCCAAGCCATCACCGGCCTCAATCCCGGCAACATCGGATTCCTCATCCATGCCGGCCTCAAGCGCCTCAGGGAAATCCTCCCCAAAGACCTCCGCTCCTAACAAAAATTTCCCAGCCCCATGAATATCGACCCTGAAGACCCCCGCATCACCGCCTACATTTTGGGCGAGCTCGAGCCCGAAGACGCCGCCGCCGTCGAGCGCGCCGCCGCCGGGGATCCGGCGATTCAGGAAAAAATCCGTGAGGTGCGGGAATTCCAGCGATTTCTCAAAACGCGTCTCGCTACCCCAACCGCCCAACTTTTGCCCCGTCAACGCGAAAACATCCGCCGCGACGCCGGCAAGGGAATCACCAGCGCCGCGGTGATTTCGTGGAATTCTTTTCATCATTGGATCATCCCTGCCGCAGCTGCCGCCGTCCTCGCCCTGGCAACATTCATTCTGGTCCGCATGCCCCTGGACAAACCCGCGCAAATCACCGCGAAAACGGCGGCAACCCAGCCCCCCCCAGCATCCGCCAAGCCCCCCGCCGCCGCCGCGCCCGGGGTTACTCCGCCGCCGGCCCTCCCCGCCATCGCCCGGCAGGTTTTCATCCCGGCCACCGCTGCTCCCACCCTTGAGCTGCCGATCCTCCCCGGAAAACCCAACCTCACCGCCATCACCGAATCCATCGTCCGGGCTGGCAAACTCCCGTCCGCCGACTCGGTCCGGCTCGATGAAATCCTCAACAGCTTCCCTCTCCGCCTCAATGGCACCGCCGCCATCGCCCGCGGCGGCAGCCCCCCATGGCATCCGGACAACCGCGACAGCGGCATGAGCGCCCATGTCGCCACCGTTTCCACCGAGATGATTGCCTGCCCGTGGAAGCCCTCGGCCACCCTGCTCCTCATTTCCATCCGGGCGAACGGACAAAAAGCCTGCGACGTTAAAATCGCCTTCCGCGCAAATCCCTACAACGTCTCACGCTACCGCCTGTTCGGATTTCCAGCGAAAATTGGAACTCCGGCGGGAAATCCCCCCTCCAAGCTGCCCGCCGGATCCTACTCCACCCTCGCCATGGAAATCGAGCCCTCCAGACCGGGCGGCGACCTCGGCACGCTCGAGTGGTCCGCCGATGACAAGCCTGCCCCGCCGATCTCCCTCCACCACAAGACCGATGCCGAACCGTCCGACGACGCCCGCTTCGCCACCCTTGTCTGCACCTACTCCCAATGGCTCGCCCACGAACTCCCCGGAATCATCGATCCCGAAATCGTCTCCGCCCTCGTCCGCGAAACCACCTCCGCCACCCTCCCCGCCGAACGCGCGGAATTTCTGAAACTCATCGAAAAGTCCCTGCAACTCTGACCGCAGCCCGGGCCGCGTGTCCCCAGACTCGCAGCGAAAGAGATGCCAAATCACCGCGCATCCGCCGTCCCGGCTTTGGCACTCCTCTTTCTCCGCACCCGGGAAGCACGCAATCCTGCCGGGATTTACGTTTGCAAGCGCCGCGCGCGCCGTCCATTCTTCCCGTCCTCATGGTAAAACCACCGAAAATCGTCCGGTTCGCCTACAGGGTGCTGCGGGACTTTTTCCTGAAAAATCACGGCCTGCTGCTCACCGCCGCCGTCGCCTTCAACATGATGCTCTCGCTCATTCCCCTGTCGGCCGTGCTCATCGTCCTCGTCTCCCATTTCTTCGACCAAGCCCTGCTGATGGAGACCCTCACCGCGGAGATCGCGCTCATCGCTCCCGGCTTCACGCCGATCCTGACGGAGGTCCTCACCGGATTCCTTCGCACCCGCGGTCTGGTCGGCTGGGTCGGCTTGGGGTCGCTGCTGGTTTTCAGTTCGTTCGCCTTCCGCGTCCTCGAGGATGCCTTCTCGATCATTTTCCATCAGCCGATACCCACCCTCAAGCGCAAGTATTGGGTCTCCGCCCTGATGCCCTACCTCTTCATTTTCATCGTCGCCGGCGGCCTCATCATCGTCACCACCGTCAATGCCATCATCGACGTGCAAAGCCAGAACCAGCACTTCATCTTCGGCTACCAAGTGTCCTTCCACCAGCACGTGGGGCGCATCGTTTACCTCACCGGGCTGATCGGCCTGGTCCTGCTCTTCACGCTCTTCTATCAAATCATGCCGGTCGCGAAAATCCCCTTTCGCCTCGCCCTCGCCGGTGGCCTCACCGCCACCATCCTCTGGGAAATCGTCCGCCATCTGCTCGTCTCCTACTACACCAATTTCTCCATGGTGAACGTCGTCTACGGCTCCATGGCCACCATCGTGATCGTCCTGCTCACCCTGGAGGCCGTCTCGTTGATCCTGCTGCTAGGCGCCCAGGTCATCGCCGACCTCCACCGCTCGGCCAAGGCCGGGGTCTCCTGGCACGAGGACCCGGACTCCCCCACCCGCTCCTCCAGCCCCACCCCTTCATGAAACCTGTTAGCGATATCCACGTCAGTTCGAATCTCCCGCTCCCCTCACCCGCCGAGATGCTCGCGAGCCTGCCCGTCACCGAAGCCGCCGCCGACTTCATCGTGCAAAGCCGCCGCGAGATCCGCGAAATCATCTTCGGCAACGATCCCCGCCTACTCGTCATCGCCGGCCCCTGCTCCATCCACGACATCGACGCCGGCCGCGAATACGCGGAACGATTCAAGATCCTCGCAGACCAGGTGAAGGACCGGATGCTGCTGGTCATGCGCGTCTATTTCGAAAAACCCCGCACCACCGTCGGCTGGAAAGGCCTCATCATGGACCCGCGTCTCGATGGCAGCAACCGCATCGAGGAAGGCCTCCAGGTCGCCCGCCAATTCCTGTTGGACGTCCTCAACCTCGGCGTCCCCACCGCCACCGAGTTGCTGGATCCCATCACTCCGCAATACATCGCCGATCTCATCTGCTGGTCCGCCGTCGGCGCGCGCACCACCGAGTCCCAGACCCACCGCCAGATGGCCAGCGGCCTCTCGATGCCGTTAGGTTTCAAAAACGGCACGCTCGGCAATCTCGAACCCGCGATCAACGCGATCAAGGCCGCCACCGCGCCCCAGACCTTCCTCGGCGTCGGCATGGACGGCCGCGCCTCCGCCGTCACCACCACCGGAAACCCCGACTGCCACATCATCCTCCGCGGCGGCGACAGCGGGCCTAACTTCGACGCCGCCCACGTCGCCCAAGCCCGCGAGATGCTCGTCAAACACGGCCTGCGCCCCGCCATCATGATCGATGCCAGCCACGGGAACTGCCAGAAAGACCACCACCTCATGCCCGCCGTCTTCGCAGAAATCGTCCGCCAGCGCGACGCCGGAGACACGTCCATCATCGGTGCCATGTTGGAAAGCAACCTCGTCGCAGGCGCCCAGAAATTCCCGCAGCCGCTCGACCAGCTCGTTTATGGCCAAAGCATCACCGACGCCTGCATCGACTGGGAGACGACCGTTGCGGCGATCACCGGTCGCCGCGGGTGATCTTCATTCGGGACTTTTCTCCTCGTCTCCCCGATTTCCCGCTGTCAGTTTCAGGGTCAATTTATGAAAAGACCATT
>JAIFNK010000111.1 GCA_020047775.1 Akkermansia sp.
AGGCTTCAAGCTCAAGGGCGGCACTGCTGGCCGGGGTTTGGATGGGTTCGCTGCGGAGGAGTTGCAAATCGCGCTGCATTTTCAGGTTATCCTGCTCCGCGCGGAGTTCCTTGATTTGTTTTTCGAGGCGGGCGACCTCGTCGGGCGGGGGGTTTTTGACACCGGTGTTCATGCCCTGCCAGGATACCGCGAGCGCGCCGAGCAGGAGCGCGATGGTGGTGCCAAGAAGTAGTTTCATCGTGTCCATGGGCGGGACGTTGGACGGGGAGGGCGCGGATGTCAACGCGTGGCGCAAATGACGGCAACGTTGAGGATTGACGTGCTCTCGGGGAGGGTTTCATGGACACAGCGATGCCGTCGCCGGAGATACAGACATGAAATCCCCACGCTGAAAAAACCTGGGACAGTCGGCTCTGGGACTGAGATGATTTCAAAGGCGAAATCTGTGCCGCCAGTGGTAGAAACCTGATCCCATACGCTCGCCGGAAAGTCATATCCGCCCAAGCGATTGCCTCCCCGCGTAGGGGGGGGCTGAGAATTTCCGTAGCGGTTGTATCCCGACCCGCCCGAAGTGTGCTCGATTACGAACGCAAACGTCTCTTCTGCGGCAGCAAAAGTGGGCTTATCGAAAGACGCCGCGATCCATGACACATCGGAAACTCCAACCAAGGAATTCGAGACTGAGGCGCTGCCCAATATCAGGGATTCCACGGAACTGGTCAATGGATCGAAGCGATGGAGTTCGATCATGAAATCCGCACCTCCCGAACCACCGCGAACGGTAAGCGCAAGCGCATCAATTGAAACCGCACTCGTTACGGTGAATGTTTGTCCGTAGCCTGTCGGGCAATCGCTTTGATTGGTGTTCGAAGTCTGGGAGACGACCGGGAAGTGCCCGTTGGGGAGAACGACTGCTCCGGTGGAAGCCGTGGTCAGATACGGCAGTGCCACGATCAGTTTAAACACGTGACTGCCGTTCATGGTTTTGGAAGGGATTTTAACTTAAGTTTCTCCGCTTCGAACCACTTTTCCAAGCGCAAGAGAATGTCCTCGTTCTTAATTACATTCTTATCGATCTTCCAGCTTGAGAATTTCGGGAATATTTTCCACTGGCCGCCTTGTTGAATGAGAAAAATCGGGTCGTAATCTTCTGTCTTATCTTGGGCCTCCTCTTTGATCACGACAACGGCGTAGTCGCCATCCACTTTCCCATCCAAGATCTTGAACGGACTATCACCTGATTCGATACGTCTGATGTGTTTCGTCACCTTTTCCTGCATGAAACCCACTACCTGAGGCGGCAAATCGGGAAACTTAGCGATGAAGGCTCGAGCTCTCTCGGGTTCGTGTTTAATGCAGGCTTGAAATTCTTCAAGAACCTCCTTGGGGCTAGCGGCGGGAGCAAGCTGAAAGCAGGCGATAGATAAAACAGAGAACAAAAATATCTTAGTGTGGTGCATGATTACGATGGCAGTTCGAGTGTCGGGGCTTTAGGGATTTTCAATTGTTTAATCCACCATATCGAGAGGCTTGAATTCGACATTAGTCCACTTCTTTCGCTCCGCCAAGTCCTTTACCCGTTTCGTGCAATAGAGCGTGGTCGTGGACGCACCACCTGAGTGACTGAAAAGGTCCAGTCCGTTCCAACTTGATAGACGAAACTTTGATTTTGGATATGGTTTTGGTGGAGGCTGGAGAATAGGCCTGCCGTTTTCGTCCACTTTGATTCCCATAGCATCCCAAGCTTTGTCGATTACAGGAATTGCTTCCAGCACATAATACTTTGGGGCAGGAATTTTTTGAAGAGCCTTAGCCATAATTTTCGCAATCGGCATTTCGGTGGCACGAAGGATGGGAATAGCATGCTCTGCCAAATCCTGGATGAGATACTCGCTAACAAATTGATGAGGCCATCCCAAACCGCACCCGATCACATGCGACCAACACCTGCCGCCGGGATCGATCGCCATTCCGGGGAGCGTTGGATCTACTTTCCAATACTGGAGTCGTCTCTCATAGACGATGGGTTGCATGCCCTCAAAAAATGGCATTTGGGGCAAGGGGCCATAGCCACTGGCCCATGGAAATGTCCGGCCACCCATATGGGAGTGAGTTAGTTCGTAAAATTTCATCAATCCGTTTCGAAAAATTTGCTTCGGCATTCCTCAAGTTTTTCAATGATCTCGAGTTTGGTGAGCGCCTCCCCACCATCGTCCATGACCGTTTTTTCTGCAGCTTCAACTTGCAGCCACCAAGCGTTAAACTCTCCACCTCCCGCTCCCCGATGCCATGCTTTGTGATCGGTTTTATTGGCCCACCGACCATACGCCGCATCATTGACATCAATACCATGATCAGCAAACCATATGCGCATCTCCCAAGGGAGATCATGGTGGGCCTGGTAAAAGAATCCGCCGAAGATTCCACCCGGTCTTGGCATGACCGCCGTCATCCGGTCCTTCAAGGTCGCACGTCTGGTCGGGGGTGTAATTGGTCCCGAGTCGCTGCTCAACACCTTGCGGAGAAACATCGAATATCCTTCCTCGCCGTAGACCGTGCCGATCGTCGCGAGCGTTCTGTTGACCGCCACTTCTTTGAGCTTGGCAACACCGGCAGTGTCGAGCGTGTCCAGAACCTCTCCGGCCGACTTGCGTATGATCAGCCGGCCTCCTGACTTGACTAGGCCTGCTGGAACAAATGGCAGGGCGGCGGCGAGGGATTCGTAATGCCCCTCACTCACGTCATTGACAATGATGATCCAGTCCAATCCCTCGTTGACTACGCCTAAACCAGAAAGATATAGCTCCGTGGCGGCGATGGCGGTTCGTTGTGTTTCCTGCACCGCCGCCCCCATTGCGGCCCTGAATGTGTCCATGTCGTCTCCGAGATTTTCGAATACGTAATGGTCGAAAACTTCGTGATATGGCGTGACTTGTTTCAGCCCTTCAAGCAGCAAGTTCGCCGCAAATACGGGATTATTATCCTCCTCAATCTGGATTGTCCAGATGTTATCGGCGTCCGTGCTTAGATTATTGCGCTGGAGGTCCAGATCGAGGTCATCTATATCGTCACCCGTAACATCTCCCGTTTCGATCTGATGGCTACCACGCAAGAATCCATTCAACAGTTCGAGTGCGAAGGTGTTATCGGCATGGAGCAGCCGGTATGCCCAGATGACGTGTTCTTTGAGCAAGGGTTGACCGGGGTGCCACGGAGGAATCGTCGTGGCGTTGGTGTTGTTCAGGGAAGGTGATCCTTGTGATTGAAGCTGCGGAGAGGGAACTCCAAGCATAGCCGGAGGGGCTGCGGCTCCAGCAGCACCGGGAACAACCAGAATCTCGGGGGCGTCCCAATCAGATATGTCGGGAATGCGGACGCTGAATTTCAGCTCTCCTTCGCTCTCATCGTATCCATTAGCCGAGAGTCGCGAGGGTACAGCCAATGCAGATGGCAGGAAAAGCTTCACTTCACCCGCTGCATCCGGGTCCTCGGGATACCAAGCATTCCCTTCCTTGACGAGATCGTAGGCGACTCCTCCCGATACGATCTGCAAGCCCGCTTCCGAATAAGAATCGGGAAGCGAAGGAAAGCGAAGGGTGACCGGCTCAAAGGACGAGGGGGCGCTGCCATTGAGATCGGAAATGCGGGAAACCTTTAGAAGGCGATTGCCGAACACCCAACCGCTTGGACGGAAGACGAGAGTGTTTACACCGGTCTCGTCCCATCTGCCGTAGTGTGAAGATTTTGCAAACCCCGGAGCGGTGTATTGCAAATTGACGACTATGGAATCCGCTTGGGTAACAGAAAGATTTGGAGGTGAAAAAAACTTCAGATTGCACGGAGCGGTGAGAGCAGCTGGCGTAGCAGGTATCTGCAAGTTGCCATTGAAGGTCCAGGAGTCCGCTGCCGATTCGGTCAATGGAGTGTCTCCGCCTTGTGGCATGCCATTTCCGAAAAACAAGGTCGCTTGGTCCACCACGCCTTCTCCGGGTGCCACGGGAAACGCTATCGACAGTGGCGACGTTAGCGTTGGAAATGCTGAAGAATCCTCTTCCCACGTCAGGGATACGGCCGACTCGTCGTACCCTTTGGTACCTGAGATATTGGCGGTGGTTTCCGCACGGATGACATAGGTCATCGCCTTGACGCCTGCAATGTGTACTGTTTCGTTAAACGCGAAGCCGTCACCAACGGTGTCATTGATTGCAATGGTGTGAATCAACTCATCCTGATGATAAAAATTCAGCGCCTGGGGTAGTTCGGCTGCATTGCTGGCAAACCGTGACACTGCATCCCGGACCGTTCCTTGCAAGCGCACGACCAAGGTTTCTCCTTGCAGCGTCGCCAATGTCACGGATGCCTCGACGGACGGTGCTGGAGTCGACTCTGCGGTCAGATAATCATCCGGTGCCTCAGACGGAGTGCCTGGTTCGCCGACGACAGTTTGCACCGGCAGGAGAACCACCCGATTCGGCACAATTTGGCTTTCATATTGAGCCGTGCGATCAGGATCACCTTCCCAAGGGTAGCTTAACTGGTTTCTTTTGACAAGAAGCCCTACGGTATCCGAAATTCTCATTTCGGAGGGATTCCATGGGTCAAGAACGAGATGCCTTCTTTGCTTGGGGTCCTTGACATCAATGAAATTGCCTTGCCCGTCATCAATGCTCAATTCCAAGGCCCAATCGTAATCTGGGTAAAAACTGGGATTTATCTCCAGCTTGTCCGGGTCGGTGCCGATATGAACCAGATGGAATTCATATGGCCGATCCCGGCGAAACATCTTGAAGGTAGAACTGGATTCAGGGCTGAGTTCGCCAAATTCCTCGGACTGATGATTGAGGATGATGTTTCCTGTCTTCAAATCCTTAACCTTCACTGCCCAGCGCTCCGAGTGGCTCTCACTCGGGTCGCCAACGATGATTTTCAATGTCATTTTTTCGTCCTGAGACGGAGGATTACCACCATCACTCGGATCATTTGGGTCACTTCCCTGAGCCACTTCGACGCCATCTGAAACGTCATCACCATCGCTGTCCCATGATTTCGGATCCGTTCCGTAAACCTGTTCCTGGAAGTTTGTTAAGCCATCATTCTGCGGCTCTGGCTCGCCCGAAGCGCCGTCGTCTCCTTGTGCCGACAATGGATTGAGATGCCACCGCACTTCCCAACCGTCACTCAGCAAATCCCCGTCCGTGTCAAAATTGTTTGCTTTGGTTCCATTGATATACTCTTGTAAATTTATTAGATCATCACGGTCAAGATCTGCGGAAGCATCGTTGACAGCTACTTTCAAGCCATTAAGATATTCCCATCCATTTGGCATTCGATCCAAATCAATGTCGCCAGCGGGATCAGCCGCAATTAGTGGATTGAATAGGTGCGTGATTTCGTATCCATCAGACATGCCGTCATTATCAGTATCGGCGTCATTCGGATCCGTGCCATGCTGATTGATTTCGACACCATCGGATAAGCCGTCGTTGTCGCTATCCACAGCGGATGGGTTGGTCCCGTAAACGAACGCTTCAATACCATCGCGCAATCCGTCACCATCGGAATCAGGATTGTTTGGATCTGTGGCATAATACCAAACTTCATAAAAATCATCCATACCATCCTCATCTGTGTCAGGATTGAGAGGATCAGTCGAATGGCTGGTGATTTCATCCCAATTGTTGATGAAGTCACCATCGAAATCTGCAGTCTCTAGCGTTTCACCCAGCTCCAAGACTTGATCGGTGTGTTTGAGGCGGAAAAAGCCCTTATCGGCGGTGCCGTCCACTTCGTAGCTGATATTCTCTTCGTTGCCGCTTTCGATAATAGGTGCCCATATCCATCTTTTCAGGTGATCATTCGGATCGGAAATTTGCAGGAAGTAACTGCGCCCATGGTGGCCATACCAACGGAGAAATTTGTCGTTTCCGACAGTGACCAAGTCAGAGACCTGCTCGACGCCGTTCGTCTGCGCTGAAAGCGGAGCACTCGCGCAAAGCAGTGAGAAAATGTAAACAAAGAGAGATCTCATCGGCCACCTCCGTTTTTGGAAAGATAGCGACTGCCCCGATGAGGTTTCAGCCAGTAGGTATGGCTTTCGGGTTTCGGTGGATGCGCGGCGTGCCATGCGGCGGCCTCGGCCTTATATTGTTCCTGCGCCTTCTGGATGAGGATAAGGCGTGGTTTGTGCTTGATGTAGCAATCCCTGAGGGTGCCGAGAATGGCCATGGCGGAAGGATCGCCCGAGTTGCCCTTGGTGATTACGAACCCATCCGGAGCAACCTCTGGATGAGCGAGAATCTCAAGTTTCCTCCCGAGACGGACCTTTACGGCGGTGTCGATGTTGAAGGAGGTCAGGTGGAAGTGACTCAACTGGTTCCCTATCTCTATCTGTGGGAGAGGAGACAAAAGTGTCCAATCCCAACCGCACCATGCTTCGAATGTCTCGCGGGTTTTTGGATTCCACCAGCGGACGTGGCTGATTTGGTGATCGTAAACTGTCGCGCCGATGGAAACAAGATATTGGGGTTCATCGATAGGTCCCATCCGCGACGGTTTGGCGACGGGGGGAACCGGGATATCAGGCAAGGTGGAGGCCTCCCCGCGCAGAATGGTGATCTGATGGGTGGGAAGCTTGAGAACCGAGGAGGATTTCACCACCATCGCCGGCACTTTTTTGGGTGGCGGCGGTGGGGTGAAATTGCTCGAGGGAATAGGCAGAAAGTAATCGTCGAACCCTTGAGCTGCGACGGATGGAAAATGCAAGGTTGCGACACAAAGGAAGGCGCGTGTTAGGGTGAGGAAGTGAAGAGGGGAACGGGAGATAAGATTTGTCATGTGTCAGCGGTGCAATTATTTTTTCTTTGTTGAATGAGGGCTTAACAAAGAAAGAGCGCGACTTGATCGCGCCCTACTCACAGGCACCGGCAAGAGCGCCTCTCGAAAAGACACGCCAAGCCGCGCCGATTGGCGCGACAGCTCTGTCTTTTCGAGGGCTTGAAAACTTGCCGGTTTTGTGAGTAGCCCAGTAGCTTTGTTGGTCGCAAAGCAGTTGTTGTTCTTTTGGTTTAGATCATTGGTGCGAAAGACTCCGACGTATCATCGGAACGGATGGAGAAATAGCAAGTGCGTTGGTGGTGGGCAATCTTGAAGTTCTGAAATTGCCCGCTCGACTTCAAGTAGGTGATTCTCTGATGCGGTGAAATGAGCTAAGTTTCGCGGTCCGTGTAGTCAAAAAAGCCGGGCAAGTTTCCCTGTCTTGCTTTTATTTGCTGTAGTGGTAGGCAGTGACCCTTGTTGGCGACATTGTAGGCTTCCGCCGGATTACTGCTGCCCGGTCTGGCGACGGGCGAGGCGGTCGCGGATGGACTGGGGAAGGGGATTGGTCTGGATCCATGCCTGTGCTTGGGAAGGATCGCGCTCGATCCAGTTGTCCAGCATCCGCCGGTACATCTCGTCGCGCTGTCCCTCGTCGCCGATGCGCGAGATTTGACTGGCGGCGAGGGCCGGATCGGTACCATAGGAATGCCAGACGAAATTCCGGACCACGCGGTCGTTCACGTCGTTCGAATATTGGTCCATCAGGCCGACGGCGGCTTTCGGGTCTGCGGCGGCCAGGCTACTGACCACGCCGCGCAGCGCGTTGCTGCGGTCGTCTCCGGCGGGAAGCTTGTTGAGGGAGGACAGGGCGGCTTGTTGATCCTTGCCCGCCCAAACGCTGTAAACATCATCCATCCGCCGTTGCGCGGCCTCGCCAGGGTTGGCAAGCAGCCAGGAGGCGGTCCCTGCCGGGTCGGTTTTGGCGAGTTTTTCCGCAGCGCGCATGATGGCGCCGTTGCGCAGTGCTTCATCGGTGAGGGACGCGATCCACGAGCGTGTGGCTTCGGAACCCTGCTGCAGAAGATGGGGCATGATGTAGTCGAGGCCTTCGCCGCGCTCTTCGCTGCGGGGCATGCTGGCGAGCAGTTGGGTGGCCCGTGCCGGATCGGATTCCACGATGCCGCGGATAATGCCGGGCATGTAGGGGTTTGCGCCGTCGCCCTTGTAGTCGGCTTGCGCCCAGCGGATGGCGGCGTCCGGGTCCGTGGTCGCCCAGGAGGTTAGAATCGTCTCGGTGGCGAAGCCGTTGGAGGTGTTCGCCTTGGCGTAGGTGAGGGCGGAGAGCGGATCTGCCTGGGCCCAGGCGGTGAGCAGCAGGGAATATTCCCCCATCCGGCTCGTGGTGATGCCAAGGCTGCGGAAATTCGCAACCACGCCCTCGAAATCGCCCGGCGCGAGCTTGTCGATGTAGGCGAGCAAGGCACGGCTCCGGTCCAGCGGATTTTCGCCCCGGACGATGGCCTCCATGCGCGCGAGACGATCCGTGGTGGTGGCGGTGCCTGGCTCGGATAATCCCGACTTGGTGGTCCGGGCCTGCCGTTTTGTTTCCACCGGGTTGGCGGATGATTCCCTGGACGACGAGCGGGACGAGCGGGTTTCCGCCGGGGCGTCCGTGTCGGGCGCGGCAGTGACGGGCGACGAGACGCGGCCGACCATGAAACCTCCGATTCCGATGAGAGCGAGAGCGGCAAGTGCGGTGATGGGCGTGAGTTTCATAAAATCGGCAGGCGGGTGTCCCTTACACCACCATAACGCACGGCGCTCGGGATTTTATGCAAAAATCACCCGGGTTGAGTGATGAAAGGTCCAAACGCTCAACCTGCGAAGGCATTCGCTGGCACTCCGCGGACTCCGAGCCCGCGGATGACGAACAGGCGCCCGGCGTGTGCCTCCACCACCGATTTATGGACACCGGTCGTCACGTAGAGATCCGCCAAATCCGGCCCGCCGAACGCGCAGGCGGTGGTCTCCAGACAAGGCAGGTCGATGCGCCGGAGCTCGGCACCGGTGATCGGGCTGAAACACGCCACGCACCCGCCATGGCAAAACGCGATCCACAGGTTGCCTTCCGCATCGAGGGTCATGCCGTCCGGCGAAGCGTCCAGATGCTCGGTGGAAATCACGCTGCGCAGGTTCCGCAGGTGGCCGTCTCCCTCGTAATCGAAGGCGAGCACCTCGCGGCGCGGCGTATCAATGTAGTAAACCGTTTTTCCATCCGCCGACCATGCGATGCCATTCGAGTTTGTCACCGGTCCGAAGGCCTCGTGCAGGGTCAAATCCAGATCGAGCCGGTAGAGCCGGGCGTCGCCGGTTTTTTTCACCAGGCTGATGGTTCCGGCGAAAAACCGGCCGTCGGGTGCGCATTTCCCGTCATTGAACCGGTTGTCCGGCTTGTTCGGTTCCGGGTCCGCGATGGCGGAGAGCCGCCCGGTTTCCTCATCGAGGAAATACAACCCGTGATCGCCCGCGATGAGTAATCCACCGCTCTCCCGGGGGACGACGGTGCCCACGCGCTGGCCGGCATCCCAGGATTTTTCACTCCCGTCGGCCGGGTCGAAGCGGTGCACGCGGTGCCCCTCGATGTCCACAAAATAGAGCGCTCCCTGCCACCAGACCGGGCCCTCGCCCCACTGGCTGTGGATATTTGAAATCGCCTCGATCGTGACCATGGCCGCAGCCTAAAAGCAGGCGGGAATCGAGACCAAGATAAAATCGCCGTCCCGGGGCTTTCATTTTTCCTAACCACAAGGCACACTGCGACCAGTGCGCGAGGAAACGTCCATCGATGTCCTGAAAGTCTGGCTCTACACCGTGGCTGCCGTGCTGCTTGGCGCGTGGCTCGCCCCGTTCCTCTACAATGCGGGCAAGGCACTTGCGGAAATCTCCTCCGCCAAGCAGACCAACGGGTTTCTCGAATGGCTGGCCGGGGTGTGCCGGACGGCCGGGTTTACGAAGTTCTTTGAAATCAGCCTGTGGATCACCGCCGCAGCGCTGTTTTTACCGATGATCTGCTGGCTGCGTGGCGGTCAGGCAGTGGCAATCGGGCCCGCCTGGAGGCTTCGATTGCGGGCTCCCGCGGCCGGCCAGCGCCTGCTTCCGAATCCCCGGGGCTTCCGCCAGGGCGTGGTCGGATTTCTCCTGGTCACCGTGTTTTTCCTGCTGATGGCGGCGGCTCTGGTTTTTGCGGGAGTGCTGGAGTGGAAAAATCCGGGCGTCCCGCTGGTCAAGTTTCTGCTGCGCGGCGGGATCATCGCCCTCGTGCTGGCCGGGTTGCAGGAAATCCTGTTCCGGGGCATTGCCATGGGGATTTTCCTGCGGGCGATGCGCCCTGCCGTCGCCCTTGGCATGTCGGCGGTGCTATTTGCGCTCGTCCATTTCCTCAATCCGCCGCCCGGCATGAACGTGGCGGACCCGGACGCGGCGGGTGTCGGGTTCGAACTCCTGCGGAAAATCTTCAGCCAGTTTTCCGAACCGTGCGCGATGTTCGGCATATTCAGCCCGCTCTTGGCCCTCGGGTTCGTCCTGGCCTACGCGCGCTGGCGGACGGCATCGCTCTGCCTGCCGATCGGGCTGCACGCCGGCTGGATTTTTGTCAGTGGCCTGCTCGGCAGCGTGACCCTGCCGGCCAGTTCATCGGATTCCCTGATGCGGGTGATCTCCGGCATGTCGCTGAACCAAGGACTGGTGCCGCTGGCCGGCATCGTGGTCGCCGGAGTGCTGGCCGACTACCTAACCCACGCCCACGATGTCACCGACGACGGCAAGGCGTGAAATCCGCAGCTGGCGGAAATGGCTGTCGCACGCGCTTGACCTGCTTTATCCGCCGCTGTGCGTGGTTTGTGGCGAGGGATTGTCCGACGGCAGGGCCTTGTGCGATGCCTGCGACGGGGATTTACCGCGACTCGCCGAGCCCTATTGCGAGCGCTGCGGCGAGCCGTTCCCGGGACAAATCGAAGGACCGTTCGCTTGCCCGAACTGCAGCAAGCTGAAGTTTTTCTTCGAATTCGCCCGGCCCGCCATGGTCCGCGACGAGCGCACCTTGGACATGATCCATCGCTTGAAATACGGGCGAGAACTCCACCTCGCCAAAGAACTCGGCCGCCTCGCCGCCGAGTCGTTTTGCGATCCCCGCCTGGCGGAAGCCCTCGCGGGAAAATGGCCACTGGTGCCCGTGCCCCTGCACCACAAACGCTTCCAGCACCGCCATTTCAACCAGGCGCAGGAAATTTCCAGGGAGCTCTCCCGCCACACCCGGTTGCCGGTGGTCAACGCCCTCAAGCGGACCCGCGCCACCGAGCACCAGACGGCGCTCACCCGCGCCCAGCGGCTGGAAAACCTGCGTGGCGCCTTCATTCTCAGCCGCGCCGGGCAACGCCAGATCGGCGAATCCCCGGCAGGTGCCATCCTTGTCGATGACGTGCTGACCACCGGATCGACCGTGGACGAATGCGCGAAAACCCTCCGCCGCGCCGGATTTCAGCGGGTCGTCGTCGTCACCGTGATGCGCGGTTGAGCGCATGGCTTTTTCTCGAAATACTTCAACGCGAAACGGCACACCTCCGCAGTGAAGGCGAGTGCCAGCAGCGGCAAAAGCCCCGAACGCAGCGAATCCCCCACTCCCCAAGGCCGCCAATCGTGGGATGGAACCGCCAGGTGGAGCATGTTGAAGCCCTTGAACGCCGCGATCCAGCCAGCGTGCAGGCCGATGGAAAACCACAGCGACCCCGTCCGCAGCCGTGCCTGGGAGAGAATCATCCCGACGACGAAAAGCGTGGCGAAGTCCGTCACGAAAAACCGCGGCTCGGTGAAGTGAAGCAGGATTTTCCCCAGCAACTCAAAGCCCGCAAAAGGAGCTGCCGGATCGGCAATGTCCGATCCAGCCGGCGGCGCAAGGAAATGCAGAAAGGCGAACAACAGCGAGGTGCCGACGCACGCGGCAAGCGGTTTGGCAAATCTCAGCCACAGCCCGAGCAACAACCCGCGGAAAAGCCACTCCTCCACCAAAGACGCGGCTACGGCCGGAATGAGCAACCTTCGAAGGAACTCCCCGAGTGCCGGGGGATCCGGCTCCGCCGTGAAGACCCCGACCGATTCCAGGATCATTCCCATCCCCGTCAGGATTCCGCCGGCGATGAGGACGCCCACCGCCGTTTGCACCGCTGCGGCCTTCCACGGCACTTTCGCCCACACTTCCAACGGCAAGCCCGACGCCGCCCGGATCGACCGGATTCTCATCAGCAGAAATGGCAGCGACAAAATCGCCGAGCCCGCAAGCGAGCGACTGAAATACCGGTCGAACTTCGCCCGCCGGCATGAATTTCCCAACGATTCCAAAACCCCAGGCAACTCGTCGCGGGCGGCGATCCCGGCGAAACGCCCGCCTAACTGGTAGAGCCACGGCGCAACCACCGCCGCCAGTAACAGCGCCGAAAACACCCACACCACGGCCGCTCCGGCCTCGGATCTGAGAAATCGTTTCAAGAACAGCAGTTCTGATGGGTCTCGCAAGCCTTGTCCAGAGATGTTTGGGGCTTGCGGATCGCCAACACCGGCATGGTCACCGTCTATAGCCGCCGCCTGCCGGTCGTGATTCCGCGGCTTGCCGGGCGACGGCTCTGGCCGGATCCGGACTCCCCGGCCGCCATCAACCGCGCCTCCATCCCAGGGATGGGAATTCACCAAAACGCCCCCGGAAGGCTTCCCGAGGCGTTGGCGATTTGAAAAGCGAACTGCTCAGAGACCGCGAAGGGTTTCCTTGATCGCCTCGAAGTTCGGCTGGTCGCCGGGATTTTCGAGCACCTCGGCGTATTGCACCACGCCGGCCTTATCCAGCACGAAGGCGGAGCGCTTTGGCACGCCGCCCATGATCAGGTTCTTGGTGGGCAGGAATTGCTCGTAAGCCACGCCGTAAGCCTCGGTTACCTTGTGCTCATAGTCGCTGAGCAGCGTGATCGTGATGCCTTCCTTCTGGGCCCAGGCTTCCTGCGCGAACGGATTGTCGCCGGAAATCCCGAGCACCTTCGCGTCGAGCGCGTCGTATTCGGAAATCCCTTGGGAAATGGTGCAGAACTCCGCCGTGCAGCCGCCGGTGAAGGCCATGGGCACGAACAACAGGACAATGTTGGATTTTCCGATGAGATCGCCCAAGGTGACCAGCTCGGGGCCGTTGGCGGTTTTGGAAACGAGAGTGAAATCCGGGGCTTTGTCGCCGACTTTGATAGACATGATGGTAAGGAGTTTGGTTGGAAGTGGGCCGCACTATAAAACCCGGATTCCCGATCTGTCATACCAATTTTCAACATTTACCCAGCCCTGCCCGACCTCCGGGCGGTCCTGCGAAAGCAAAGCGAATGCGAAGCCCGGCAGAGCCCGACCTCCGTGGCGGTCCAGCGAAAGCAAAGCGAATGCGAAGCCCGGCAGGGACCGACCTCCGTGGCGGTCCAGCGAAAGCAAAGCAAATGCGAAGCCCGGCAGGGACCGACCTCCGGGCGGTCCTGCGAATGAAAAGCGAATGCGAAGCCCGGCAGGGACCGACCTCCGGGCGGTCCTGTGAATGAAAAGCGAATGATCCCGTCGCTGCGAAGCCCTTCAGTCCCCTCATTCTCCCCTCATTCTCCCCTCATTCCCACCTCGTCTCCCCCCATTCCCACCTCATTCTCCAGACCGCCCGGAGGTCGGTCCCCACCATTGGTCCGTACCATTGGCTTGCCATCCTCACGGATCTTGCTAGATCTCCCCAATGTCTCCGGAAGAGCTGCCGTCCCGCCTTGCAAGAGGCGCTTCCCACATCCCGCCGGACTGGGTCGCCACGGACTCCACCTTCTTCCTCACCATCAACTGCAAGCCCCGCGGATCGGATCACCTCACCGCCGGTGATCTTCCGAATCGAATCTTCGATTCCATCACCTTCCTCCGCGACCGCCGCACGTGGTTTCCCGAGATGGTTCTCCTCATGCCCGATCACCTCCACGCGTTGATTTCATTCTCGTGGGAAACCAACTTCGGCATGAACCGTGTCATCGCCGATTGGAAACGCTACCTCGCCAACCGGTTAGGCATTTCCTGGCAGCGCGATTATTTCGACCATCGCATTCGTTCGGAGCAGGACCATCAATCGACGTGGCATTACATCCGCGAAAACCCCGTCCGCGCCGGGCTCGTCGAAACCTACGACCTCTGGCCCCACGTCTGGCTCCCCGGCCAAATCGGTTGGAATCTCCCCAGCCCCGACCCGTAAGGCAGGGCCCGACCGCCGTGGCGGTCCAGCAAATGAAAAGCAAATGCGAAGCCCGGCACGGACCGACCTCCGGTCGGTCCCCGTTTGGATTCCTGCACTTCAAAAACCAACGATCATCAATCCGATGGCTCGGGCACCAGGCTCATGAACGTGATCGACATCACGGGCTGGCGGTGGTTTGAACGGGGCGCGACCTGCTGACGTCGCATTCATGCCATGTCATACTTATTCTCAAATTTCGGCCAACACCTCGGCAGCGGCAGCGGCATCGGCGAGCTGATGGACGATCTCGGCCACGCCCTTGCCAGCGGCGGCCCGGACTTGAAAATGCTCGGCGGCGGCCAACCCGCCCGCATCCCCGAGATGAACGCCGTCTGGCGGCGACGCCTGCAGGACATCATGGAGGAAATGGGTGGCCTCGAGCGCGCCCTCACCACCTACGACCCGCCCGGCGGAAATCCGCATTTCATCCAGGCCGTCGCCACCCTCTTCCGCGAGACCTTCGGCTGGGACATCGGCCCGGAAAACGTCGGCATCACCAGTGGCGGCCAGACCGCCTTCTATTTCCTCTTCAACCTGCTCGCCGGCGAAATGCCCGACGGCACCCGCCGGAAAATCCTCCTCCCGCTCGTCCCCGAATACATCGGCTACGCAAACCAAGGCGTCAGCGGCGACATGTTCCGCGCCGTCAGCCCGCTCATCGAAAAAACCGGCCCTCACGAATTCAAATACCGCGTCAATTTCGACAAACTCGAAATCACCCCGGACATCGCCGCCATCTGCGCCTCCCGCCCGACCAACCCGACCGGCAACGTCCTAACCGACGGCGAGATCGCCCGCCTGTCCGCCATCGCGAAACAACACAACATCCCGCTGATCATCGATAATGCTTACGGCGCGCCTTTCCCCGGCATCATCTTCGCCGACGCCACGCCGTTCTGGGAGAAGCACGTCGTGCTCACCCTCAGCCTGTCGAAACTCGGCCTGCCCGGCACCCGCACCGGCATCGTCATCGGCCCGCCGGAAGTCATCCGCGCGCTTGGGTCGATGAGTGCCATCGCCGGCCTGTCCAATCCTAACATCGGCCAGCAAATCACCCTGCCGCTCATCAAGTCCGGCGAGATCCTCCGTCTCAGCCGCGAGGTGGTGCGCCCGTTCTATCAGGAAAAATGCCAACTCGCCCGCCAGGCCGCCATCGAGGCCTTCGGCGACGACATCGACTGGTTCATGCACCGCAGCGAGGGCGCGTTGTTCCTCTGGCTCTGGTTCCCCGGCCTGCCGATTTCCTCGCAGGAACTCTACGAACGCCTGAAAAAACGCGAGGTCCTCGTCATTCCCGGCCATCACTTCTTCTTCGGCCACGAGGACGAAAACTGGCCGCACCGCCACGAGTGCATCCGCGTGTCCTACGCCATGGATGAAGCCGTCGTTAGAGACGGGCTGGAGATCATTGCGGAAGAAGTGCGCCGCCTGCGATAAGGGGCATGGACGTCTCGTCCATGAGTGGGGACGAGACGTCCCCACCCCCCTTTTTCAGCCGCTAAGCCATAGCGATTTTCGCGAATTTTTTGTCGATGAATTTCAGGACGAGCTCTTCGACGGGCGCGTTCTTGAGGCGCTCGACGACATCCACGGAGAAGCCGCGGGCGATGAGTTGGCGGGCTTGCACGGGATCAATACCGCGGGCGCGAAGATAGAAGATTTCCTCGTCGCTGATCTGGGAGGAAGTGCTGCCGTGGGAGCACTTCACCTGGTCGGCGTTGATCTCCAGGCCGGGCATGGAGTTGGCCTCGCAGGTGTCGCTCATCAGGAGATTGCGGCAGGTCTGATAGGCGTCGGTGTGGTGCGCGTTTTTGTCCACGAAGATGAGCCCGGAGAAAATCGTGCGGGCCTTGTCGTAGAGGGAATTCTTGTAAAGCAGGTCGGAGTAAGCGCCTTCCGAGACGTGGTGCTGGAAGGTGCGCTGGTCGTATTCCTGCTCATGGGACGGGATGGAAACCGAGAGCATGTCCGAGCGCGAGCCGGCGCCTTCGAGGCGGGAAAGCGACTCGTCGCGGACCCAGGAACCGCCGGTGTTGAGGATGAAGCCGGTGGTCGAGGCGTCCCGGAATGCGGACGTCTCGTTGATCTGGATGACGCGGGTGACTTCGTTGAAATCCTGGATGGCGACGTAATCGAGCTTCGAATTCGGACCGGCGGATAGATCGTTGACGGCGATGGCAAGACCGGGCTGCACGTCATCCGCCGAGCGGAAAATATCCACGACGCGGACCTTCGAGCTCTTGCCCGTGACGATCAGCGTGTGCGGGAAAACGACGGTGTTTTCGCCGCTGATCCAGTGGTGGGCTTCGATGGTTCCCTCGACTTCGACGTTGTCGGGAACGTGGACAAACAAGCCGTTGGTTAGGGACGCTTCATGCAGCGCGGAGAATTTCGCGGAGCCGAGGCGGGTCTCTTGCTTCATGAAATGCGCCTGCACCAGATCGCTGTGAGAGACGAGCGCTTCGGCGAGTGGAAGGCAGATGACGCCTTCCGGGAGGTGGGACTCGACGTGGATGAGTTCGTCGTTGGCGAAGATGAGTTTCGCGGCGGGCGATTCCAGGCCGGTCGAGCGGGCGATCAATTCATTCGCCCCCGTGCCCGGTGCTTTTTGGAAGTCGGAAAAATCCAACTGCTTGATGCTGGAAAAGCGCCAGGTTTCATCGCCGCGTTTCGGAGCGGGAGTGGCGAGGAAACGCTGCCACGCGGCCTGCTGGCGGGCGGCGAACCAAGCGGGTAGATAGGCGGGAGTTTCCGGAGCGGAGTCGAGGAGAGATGGCATTTCGAGAGTGGTCATTGGGGCGGAGAAAGTTTCTTGATGATGGACTTGGCGAGATTCTCTTTAATCTCCCGGTGACGTGGAACCGGCTGACAAACTTTGGTTTCCTTGTTTTGATACCAATCGTGACATCCACCGTGACGGATGAGTTCGCAACCGAGTTCCGTCAATTTGACGAACGAGGTCAGCTCGCTTCATGCAACTACGAGTTCTTCATGGTGGAGGACACCCGGAATGGCATCGCTGGAAAGATCTTTGTAAAGATCGAGCAAATGTATTTTCAGATCTTCGAGCGATTCGCCTTGGGTTTGGTAATCAGGATACTCGTCGAGATAGCCGAGAAAATGATCGCCGTCTTTCCACCAGGTGAATTTAGTTTTCATGAGTAATGTTGGTTGTTCGCATGCTCAAGCTTGCCGGCTAAAGCCAGCGGTCCGTCAGCCGACGCTGCCTTCCATTTCCAGGTCGATGAGGCGCTTGAGCTCGACGGAGTATTCCATCGGGAACTCGCGGACGAGGTCGTTGATGAAGCCGTTGACGGCGAGCGACATGGCCTGGCCTTCGTTGAGGCCGCGTTGCTGCATGTAGAAGAGCATTTCATCGGAGACCTGGCTGACGGAGGCTTCGTGCTGCGTGGCGTGCTGGTTGCCCCGGACCGTGATGGCCGGATAGGTGTCGGTGCGGCTGTGGCTGTTGATGAGCAGCGCGTCGCACTCGGTGTTGTTTTTGCAACCCTTGAGATGCTTCGGAATGAAGACCTGGCCACGGTAGGTGGAGCGACCTTCGCCGACGGAGATAGACTTGGAAACGACGTTGGAAGTCGTGTCATCGGCGGCGTGGATCATCTTCGCGCCGGTGTCCTGGTGCTGGCCGGTGTTGGCGAGGGCGATGGAAATCACCTCACCGCGGGCGCGCTTGCCCTTCATGATGACACCGGGATATTTCATCGTGAGGCGCGAACCGATGTTGCAGTCGATCCATCTCACTTCCGCGTCTTCCATGGCGATGCCGCGCTTGGTGACGAGGTTGAAAACATTGGACGACCAGTTTTGCACGGTGACGTATTGAATCTTCGCGCCCTTGAGTGCGACGAGTTCGACGACGGCGGAGTGCAGCGTGGCGGTTTCGAATTTCGGCGCGGTGCAACCTTCCATATACATCAGCTCGGCACCTTCGTCGGCGATGATGAGCGTGCGTTCGAACTGGCCGAAGTTTTCCGAGTTAATGCGGAAGTATGCTTGGAGCGGTTGCTTCAGCTTCACGCCTTTCGGGATGTAGATGAACGAACCGCCGGAGAAAACCGCGGAGTTGAGGGCGGAGAATTTGTTGTCGCCGGTCGGGATGACCTTGCCGAACCACGGGCGGAAAATTTCCTCGTGCTCCTTCAAACCTTCGGTGGAGTTGCAGAAGATGACGCCTTGTTTGGTGAGCTCTTCCTTCACATTGGAGTAGGCGGCTTCCGAGTCGAACTGGGCTTCCACGCCGGCGAGGAACGCGCGCTCCTGTTGGGGAATACCAAGCCGTTCGAAGGTTTCCAAAACGTCAGCGGGCACGTCGTCCCACGAGCGCTTGGGCTTCTCGCCGTCGGATAGATAGTAGCGGATGACGTCGAAGTCGATCGCCTCCAGATCCTTGGTCGCCCAGTTGGTGGGCATCGGCTTTTCCAGGAATGTCTTGAGCGCCTTGTGCCGGAATTCACGAACCCAGTCGGGGTCGTTCTTCACGTCGGAGATGTAATCGACGGTCGCCGAGGTCAAGCCGCGGCCGGCGTCGAACTTGTTGCGCTCCGGAAACGTGAAGTCGCCCTTGGTGCGGTCGATGTCGATCGCTTCGCGGGTTTCGTGGTCGAGAACGTCTGTGGTGTCGTAGGACATGATAAGAAGTGTTGAGTGATCAGTGAGCAGTGATCAGAAAGAGATCAGGCGAGGGCGGGCTCCTTGAGGAACTCGTAGCCGTCTTTTTCGAGTTCGTGGGCGAGCTCGGGGCCACCGGAGCGGACGATTTTCCCCTCCGCCATGACGTGCACGTAGTCCGGCTTGATGTAGTCGAGCAGGCGCTGATAGTGGGTGATGAGAAGCATGCCGCGGTCCGGGGAACGCATGGCATTCACGCCTTTGGCGACGATCTTGAGGGCGTCGATGTCGAGGCCGGAGTCGGTTTCGTCGAGGATGCAGTATTCGGGCTCCAGCATCATCATCTGGAGGATCTCGTTGCGCTTTTTCTCACCGCCGGAGAAACCTTCGTTCACGGCGCGGGCGGTGAACTTGCGGTCCATTTCCAACAGATCCATCTTCGAGTAGAGATTCTTGTAGTAGGCGACGGCGTCGATGTCCTCGCCCTTCGGCAGGCGGGCTTGCAGCGCGGCGCGGATGAAGTTGGCATTCGAGACGCCGGGAACTTCCGACGGATATTGGAACGCGAGGAAGATGCCGCCACGCGAGCGCTCGTCGATGCCCTTGGCGAGGATCTCCTCGCCGTCCTGAGTCACCGAGCCGGCGGTCACGATGTAGCTTTCATGGCCGGCGATCACCTTGGAGAGGGTGGATTTGCCGGAGCCGTTAGGCCCCATGATGGCGTGGACTTCACCCTTCGGGATGTCGAGGGTGACACCTTTGAGGATTTCGGTGCCGTTTTCGAGGGTGGCGTGGAGGTCTTGGATGTGCAGGCTCATGGGAAGAAAATTTGAGATTGGAGATTTGAAATTTGAGATCAGGCGCTGGCGAGTTTGCCGCGGAGGGTGATTTCCACGTCGTCGATGACGGCCCCGGGCGGGAGGTTGAGCACGTCGGCGAGATTGACGCCGGGCTTGAAGTCCACGTCGTGGATGACGCCGGTGGTTGCGTCATGGAAATGGCCGTGCTCGCTGAGGTTCGGGCAGTAGCGGGACGATTCGCGCTCGAAATTCACCTGCCGGATGATGCCGTGTTGGACGAGTGCTTCGAGGCAGTTGTAAACGGTCGCCAGCGAGATGTGCGGCAGGCGGTCCTTGACCCGCATGAAGACATCGTTGGCCGTCGGGTGGTTCCGTTGCTGCATCAGCGTCCGGTAAACTTCCTGGCGCTGACGCGTCATTCGAAGGCCGGAGATCTCGTCGGGGATCTCGATTTCGGCTGGAATATCTGGTGTTTTGCTGACCATCGCAGCGGCAAGCTAGAGGTGAGCCGATCAATATCAAGAACTATTCCAATTATAATTT
>JAIFNK010000036.1 GCA_020047775.1 Akkermansia sp.
GTCCCGGCATTGCTGCAATACAGAATACAAGTGGACGCGTATATCGCGCATTTTTTGCCAGCCGACACAATCAGAACCGTAGCCTTAATACGGGATACTTACAAAATCATGGCGACTACAGACTCGAATTGGATGGGCTCTGAATAACACTAATATACACCACTATGGACATATCCCTTTTCAAAAATAGTGATCCGCTTCTCTTCCTTGAAGTATTCGAGGATGCTGTGAAATCAATTCGCAAAGGAGCGGTCGATTGGAACTTCCCTAAGGACGGGCAACCCAAATTGGGAAACATGGACTCGGTAGGTTGGTTGGTCACAAATGGGCTGATAAGTTTGATTTCGGTGGATGCTCCTTGCGCTGATGTGATGACTGCCGTGGCCCGCACCTTGGGAAGCCCAGAACTGGTCGTATTCTTTCAGGAGAAGAGTTTCTGGGAATTCGCATTGTATGTGGATCAGGCGCCCGTAATCAACTTCTCGACAGCCCCTGCCCAATGGGGCGAAGTCGATCCGAGCGCGTATTTCGGCACTGCTCAAGACCTGGCGGAAATCTGGAAGGTTCCTGTCGAGCGAATCGAACGCTACATGGTGGACTGGGGTCTGACAGAAAGGTGGATCGAAGAATACAAGGTCATGAGCCCGACCTACCTGATGAGAGGCCAAAAAGCCTATCCTGAAGACGAATATGAATACGGGAAAATTTACCAAGGATTCGATTTTATACGGGCTCTGGGTGGCCATCTCCAGGACAAAAAACAGTTTATAGTTCACCTGCCGCCACCACAGCGAATCAAAGCTAACTAGAGCCTGTCCTAAAATCCGTGATTCTTTGATTCACAGTGCTTACGCGAGGTTAAAAAAGTGGCATGAGAGGCAAAAAAGCCTCCCGTGGCTGAAATTCGGGCCTTATGATTTGTTTGGCAACAAAAACCATCCACCCGAACCGTGGTCACCTTCGCCTACCAACCCGCCCTTCGTCCAGCACTTCCTTGCGTTTATGGCCCCTTGGAATACCGCGAACAGCGGGCCTTGTTTGAGCGTATCGACCTGAATAGGGTCAGGTTTCGCATTTCAACATTTCTGGAGTTGCCTGCTGGTTTACAAATCCAGCTTGGCGAGCAATTCCTCGACGGTGAGCTTGTGGTGAGCGGCCACGGGTTTCAAGACGCCGCCTAGCAGGGTGCCGGTTTTCAAAGGTCGTTGATTTGGAACCGTCACATGATGGGTTCCGCCCATGGTAGTCGTCAGCCGGATATGGGAACCGCTTTGGCGCACCGAATCGTATCCGAGAATCCGCAGGGCGCGGATGAGGTCGGATGCGTCGATGTCGCGGGGGATTTTCATACCGCCAGTGCTTCATCGCGGACGAAGTGCAGGCGGATGATCTTAGGCATCGGACCCGGCACTCCGTCACTGAAATGACAATGCACCGCGTCGCGCACCATCTCCCGCAACTCCTCGACGGTTTCGCCCTGAGTTGCGATGGCGTGCCCTAGGGCGGTGGCCACAAAGCCGCCGTCCCCTTCATCCTCATGCACTTCAAAGATGATTTCATTCATAAGCGGTATATCGCACGGCAGAAGGGGCGCGGGCAAGGCACAATATGGTGAATCAGTCCATGTTCGCCTGTTCGCGCCACTCGCGGCCCAGTTTTTCGGCATTGCGGGAGAGTTCGTCATCGGGGATCGCGCCCACCGTCTGCCGCCATGACTTGTCACGCGGCTTGAGGCCGAGGACCTCGTGCTTCAACTCGCCGAACTCGCACTCAATGTGGGTTAGGCGTTGGACGGAAGGCTACCGGGGATTTGACATGCTCCACGTCGCCACGGCACTGCATTTAGGAGCCACCGAATTTTTGAGCTTTGACGGCAAACAAAAGGCCTTGGCAGAAGCTGAGGGGCTGATGGTACCGTTATGAAGAACCGTGGCGCCTTAGTTAAATGAGAAACGCGGCGACCATTGATCGCCGCTACTGCAACTACCCAGGTTCAGAGAACTTCGGGGGCGAGGGAGACGATTTTCATGAACGAGCGCTCACGAAGTTCACGGGCGACGGGTCCGAAGATCCGGGTGCCGCGTGGGTTGTTGTCCTTGTCGATGATGACCACTGCGTTCGAGTCGAAGCGGAGGACCGAACCGTCGGCGCGGCGGATCGGATAGGCGGTGCGGACGACGACGGCCTTGACGACGCTGCCCTTCTTGACGGCGGCGGTCGGGATGGAATCGCGAATGTGGCAGGTGATCACGTCACCGATGCAAGCGGTGCGGCTGCGCTTGCCGAGCACGCCGATCATTTTTGCGCTGCGCGCGCCGGTGTTGTCGGCGACGACGAGCATGGTTTCCATCTGGATCATGACTTGGAAGAAGTTGAGAGTTGAGAGTTGGTAGTTGAGAGAAAGAAGTGCGGAATAAATTCCGCGCTCCATTAGTGCGAGATGACTTCAGCGAGCGTCCAGCACTTCAGTTTCGAAAGCGGACGTGTCTCGACGATGCGGACACGGTCACCGATCTGAGCCTGGTTGGTTTCGTCATGCACGTAGTATTTCTTGGAGCGCTTGACGATCTTGTTGAATTTCGGATGGGGAACGCGCGCAACGTGTTCGACGACGAGGGTCTTGTCCATTTTATTGGAAATGACCACGCCAACGCGGGTTTTACGGAGGTGGACTTGTGCGTCCGAAGGAGTCTCGCTCATGGTAAGAATAGGTGGGATCTTGGAATTAGGCGAGCGACTTGGCGGTGACGGCCGTAAGCACTTGCGCGGTTTCGCGGCGCACCTGTTTGATGCGGGCGGGATTTTCCAATGTGCCGGTGGCGCGTTGGAGACGGAGGTTGAGAGCTTCCTGCTTGAGCTCCTTGAGACGGAGTTGAAGTTCGTCGGAGGAGAGTTCGCTAGTCGTTTTGGCTTTGGTTTTGGCCATAATTCAGTGAGATATCGGTTTAAATTTGATCGGACGGATCAAGCGTGCGCATTGCGGGCGACGAGGCGGGTGCGGATGCCGAGTTTGTAAGAAGCGAGACGCATGGCCTCCTTCGCTGCGGACTCAGGGACCCCCCCGATTTCGAAGAGCATGTTGCCCGGACGGATGACTGCCACCCAACCTTCGACAGCACCTTTACCTTTACCCATCCGGGTTTCCGGAGGACGCGAGGTGATCGACTTGTGTGGGAAAATCCGGATCCAGACTTTTCCTTTCCGTTTGAGCGAGCGGTTGATCGCGATCCGGCAAGCTTCGATCTGGCGGTTGGTCATCCATCCGCGGTCGAGGGTTTGCAGACCGAAGTCACCGAAGGCGACGGTGGTTCCGCGCTGGGCGTTACCGGAGCGGCTTCCGCGGTGGCTTTTGCGGAACTTGGTTCGTTTGGGCATCAAAGGCATAACTCGGTCCTTCTATGAAAATGGTTATTTGGGAATTGAGAGATTGAAATATCAGTTGCGTGGATTCGGGCGACGATCGCCTCCGCGATCACCACCACCGTTGCCACGACGGTCGCCGCCGCGGTCACCGCGATCACCACGGTCGTTGCGACCCTGGGGTTGCTTGCCGGTGCCGTCGTCTTCCTTCTTGTTGACCCAGCACTTGATGCCGATGATGCCATACAAGGTGCGTGCTTCGGCGAAGCCGTAGTCGAGAGGGACGCGGAGAGTTTGGAGAGGCACCTTTCCTTCGCGGTAGCCTTCAGCGCGGGCGATGTCCGCACCGCCGAGGCGTCCGGCGCAACGGAGACGAATGCCTTCGGCACCGAATTCCATGGCGGTTTGCAACGCACGCTTCATGGCGCGGCGGAAGGAAATCCGGCGCTCAAGTTGCACGGCGATTTGCTCGGCGACCAATTGGGCATCAAGCTCAGGCTTGCGGATTTCGATGATGTCGATTTTGACCTGGGCACCTTTGCAAAGGCTGGTGATGTCCTTGGTCATCACTTCGATTTCCTTACCTTGGCGACCGATGATCAGGCCAGGGCGGGAAGTGTGAAGGGTGACGCGAACGCTGTTCCAGGCACGCTCGATGACCACACGGGCCAGACCGGCATTGACCAGCTTGTTCTTCAGGTAGCCGCGGATCGCGAGATCTTCGTGCAGCTTGTTGGTGTAGTCTTTGCCGCTGGCATACCACTTCGAGCGCCAGTCTTTGTTGACGGCGAGACGGAATGCGATCGGATTTACTTTTTGGCCCATGGTCGGTGAGGGATGAGATTAATGGAGAGTGGTTCAGGCTTCTTCGGTAGCGGCGACTGGTTCAGCCGGAACGTTCTTGATTTGCTTCGGAGCTGGCTTGGCGGCCGCCTTGCGGGCAACCTTCTTTTTCTTCTCGGGGGCGGAGCCGACGAGGGTGATCGAGATGTGGCTGGTGCGCTTGAGGATCGGGCCGGCGGATCCCTTGGCCCGTGGCTTGAAGCGGCGGAGAGTCGGGCCGGCGCCGATGACGGCTTCCTTGATCACAAGCGTCGAGGCATCAAGCGAGAAATTGTTTTCCGCATCCGCGATGGCGGTCTTGAGCGTTTTGCCAATGAGCTGTGCGGCTTTCTTGGGAGTGAAGGTCAGAATATCAAGGGCGCTCGATACGGCGAGGCCTTGAATTTCGCGGGCGACGTCACGCGCCTTTTTGGGCGAGAGGCGAACGAATTTAGTGGTGCTTTTGACTTCCATGGAACGTCGGACGTGAGTGGTTACTGCGCGGATGCTTGTGTTTCGAGAACGGCGAGGTCGCCGGGGCGTGGAGATTCGGCGACGTTGTCGAGTTGTTCGACAAAGGCGCCGCTGACGCCCTTGCGGACGTCGGCTAGAATGGCTTTACCGTAGGGCTGTTGCCCGCGGGTGAGTTGGAATGTCATGCCGATTTTCGCACCCTGGCTTTCGCCGAGATTGAAGACCAACATGCCGCTTTCCTGGTCGAGGCTCACGATCCGGGCTTGCTGAAGCGAGCCGGTGCGAACATCGGGGCGGGGCTTCTGGCGCAGTCCGAGGACAGCGTCAAGCTCTCTTAGTGAAGTTTCCACACGAAGTCTTGCGTCCGGATCGGACACCACCGCTTGGCGGAGGTAGTCCATGACGGCGGACGCGAGGTGCGTGACGGAGCTTTCGAGTTGGCTGGTGCGCTCGTTTGCGATCTGCAAATCCGCGGCAGCTTGGACGAGACGGTCGTCTCCCCCGTCGAGCAGGTTCTTGCCAAGAGCTTCGAGACGCTCGCGGACCTGAGCAAGTTGCTCGGATGCTTGCTTCTCGCCGCTGTTTGCCTCGGCAAGGCTGCGTTGAAGGGTTTTGTTCTGCTCCTGGAGAGTCGTGATGATCTCCTGGTATTCCTCGGCGGTCGGCGCTTGGGCCACGCACATCTCCGCAGCGGCCGACAGCCCGAGGGCCGCGACAAGTGCATTGAGAGGGAAGGTGGAACGCATGGACGTGGAGGAATTGAGCAGGACGTATTATTTCTTGCCGATACCGCCGTGAGTGCGGAACAGACGGGTCGGGGAAAACTCGCCGAGTTTGTGCCCAACCATGTTTTCGGTCACGTAAACGGGAACGAAGGTCTTGCCGTTGTGCACGGCGAAGTTGTGGCTGACAAAATCAGGAGTGATCATCGACTTGCGGCTCCATGTCTTGATGGGCTTGCGGTCGGATCCGGCTTCGGCGACGGCGTCGATCTTCGCGAGAAGCTTCTGATCGACGTATGGGCCTTTTTTAAGTGAGCGTGGCATGAGAGGAGTGAGGTAAAGATTTTGCTAGATTACTTCTTCTTCGCTTTGTGGCGGGACTCGACAATGAAGACACTGGTGGTCTTGCGCTTGTTGCGGGTCTTCTGGCCCTTCGCGTGGCCCCATGGGCTGAGAAGGTGCTGGCGACCACCACCGGATTTCGACTTACCTTCGCCACCACCGTTCGGGTGGTCAACGGGGTTCATCGTCATACCGCGGACAGTCGGGCGAACGCCCTGCCAGCGGGTGCGGCCGGCTTTGCCCGAAGTTTCGTTCATGTGGTCGCGGTTTCCGACCTGGCCGATCGTGCAGAAGCAACGGTCGTTGAAGCGGCGGATTTCACCGGAAGGCATTTTCACCAGCGCCCAGCCGCCATCGCGGTTAGAGAGCACGGCGAGCTGGCCGGCGGCGCGGGCGACTTTACCGCCGTTGCCGGGGATAAGCTCGATGTTGTGGATCGAGGTGCCGAGCGGCACGGCGCTGAGTGGCATGGCGTTGCCCGTTTTCGGAGCGACGTTGGCACCGGCGACGA
>JAIFNK010000286.1 GCA_020047775.1 Akkermansia sp.
TGGCAAGCACGGCAGGCTCGCGTGTGATGAGGTCGTGCGGGAGCTCCTTGGTGGTCGGTTCGTGGTATCTGCGGGTTGCGTTCTCACCACGCGGAAATGAAATCTGGGGCGCAGGTTTCGCGAGCCTCGCGAACACGGAGTTAGGACGCCAGTGAGGAGGCGAAATCCGACTGGCTTTTTCCGAATCCTGATTCGGCTCCCTGGCTTCGATTCGCTCGGTGTTCCCGACCGGCGCATCGGTTTTCAGATCATTCGTGGCGAGCTGCGGCGGCACATTCTGGAACCAGAAAAGCATGACCACTAACAAAAGCAGCAGGATGAAGAGCAAGCTGGGGTTTTTAATCATAGGTTTGAACACGGGCTCTCCGCGAAGGGTGAATTCCGCTTGGGAAACTACCTGCCTTTTCTGCGGCTTCAAGCACTCATATCGCTTTCGCAAGCGGTCGGATACGAGATTCGCCGGAAGAGCTCGGACAGGTTTTCGGGTGAATGGTAAAGATGGCGAATCCGTTGCCGGACACGCCGACGCGGACGATCTTGGGAACGACGTGGATCAATTCCCCTGCCCCTGAAGCCGAACGAAGAGTGAAGACTGGCTTGCCGGGATGGTCGCTCTGAGGTTGACAAGGTTGGGATTGGGGTTCGCGCTGGGGATGCTGAAGGTCACCGGACCGACCACGCCAGCTTCATCGGGCACGGCCACTTCATGGCTGGTCCACAGATCGGTGACGCCGAGATCGCTGCTGGATTGCATTTTCAGTGTCGAACCGCCACGATTGGCCACTTTGAGGCAGGTGAATTCCAGCACAAGGTTGCTGGAATCTTGCCTGGCAACGGGCAAGGTGACGGCAGCGTTCGGTCCCGATGCCCCAAGCAGCCAGGCCAGGCCGCTTGGGATGCCGTCACCATTGGCATCGACAGCGTAAGCACCGCCGCCAGCCCAGGCCTGATAGACGGTCAGGATCGTGCTAATCGTGACCGACCCGGTTTTACCCGAAACACCGTCGGTCACGGTGACAGTCAGGTTGGTACCTGCCACGGTGGGCGTGACGCTCACGCCGCCGAGTACGCCCGCAACAAAGTTGGCAGAGGTGCCGGTGATGCCCGCCGTGCCACCGAAGGTGACGGTGCCGGTGAAGGAGGTGGCGGTTTGATTGGCCACATGCTTTGCGGTGATGGTGATGGCGGTGATGGCCGTGCCCACCGTCTGTGGCGAGGCGATGGTGGAGATGGCGAAATGATCCACCGAATCTGAGGCATTTAAGGAGGTGAGATTGAGTAAGAGGCTGTTGCCGGAGATCACTGCGGAAGCCGCCCAACCGACTGGCAAGTTGAGCGTGGCAGGGGCCGCTCCGACAATTCCGCCTGGGGCGGTAAGGATGGTGTAAGTTCCTGGCGAGGCATCCGCAGTGCCGGTGATGGTGAGTACTGAACTGCCGGAGAAGGTGAGAACTTTGCCTGCGGCCAAATCGAGCGAGTTGTGGCTTCCTGCGGCGGTGCTGAGATTGAACTCGAGTTTGCCATCGGCGGCGATGGTGGTGTTTCCGCCAATGGTGCCATTGCCGCCGAGCGTGGCATTCGCAGCAACGCTGAGGGTGCCCGTGGCGGATGTTTGGTTGCCGTTGATGCGGAGTGTTCCCGCGTTCACCACAGTGGCACCGGTGTAGGTGTTTGTCCCTGAGAGCACCCAAGTGCCGGTGCCGGTTTTGGTGAGTGCGGTGGTGTTTGTGACCGAGTTGTTCACAATCGCGCCTGCTAGTTCGCCAGTGCCTGCTGTGGATCCAGTGAGGATGAGCGTCTTGATGCCGGCTCCCGTTGCGGTAAGAGCGCTGGTGAAAGTGAGCGTGCCGGTGCCGGACATATCGAGGGTGACGGAGCCGATGGTTCCGGCCAGATTGATCACGCGGTTCGTGCTGTGACCGGTGCCGTTGTATTTCAACACCGCGGTGTTGGTGGAACTGCCCAACGCGATGGTGCCCTTATCTGTGGCAACCGGAGCGCCAAGGGCACTGTTGCCGCCGCTCACATTCGCGATGGAATTGAACACCAGAGTGCCTTGATCCACGGTGGTGGCGCCACTGTAGGAACTGGCACCGGAAAGCTCCCAAGTGCCGTTACCGGTTTTAGAAAGCGAGGTGATGTTCGTTGCTGAATTGTTGGGAATCGCGCCTTGCAAAACACCTATGCCAGTATTCAAACCGGAAAGCGTCAGTTTCTTGGAACCGGCACCGGTTGCTGTCAGATCACTGGTGAAGGTGAGTGTGCCGGTGCCGTTGATGTCCAAAGTCACGCCGCCTGTCGTGTTGCTCAAATTCAACACACGATCCGTGCTGTGGCCGGTGCCGGTGTATTGCAGCGTGACGGCAGTACCACCGCCGCCCAGCGCGATGTTACCGTTGGTGATCGTTATCGGAGCACCCAAGGCACTGTTGCCACCACCGACGTTGGCGATGCTATTGAATACGAGCATGCCCTGACTAACGATCGTGGTCCCAGTGTAGGAACTGCTGCCGGTGAGCACGAGAGTGTTCGGGCCGTATTTGTGAATCGACAGCGCTTGGGTGATATTACGCGAATAGGTGCGAGGGGAGGAGCTCGGTTTCAAGCCGAGTTGAGAGGTTTCGTCCACCCAAGTGACTTTGTCGCGCAGGACGTCGATGCTATCCTCAGTCCAGAGTCCTAGAATAACACCGAGCGTGGCTCCTGGAGAGACGATGACCTTGCCAGTCGTTTTGTGGTTTCCCACCGAACTGATGCCATTGAGGGTGAGTGCGCCCTGACTGACGGTGGTGGTGCCGGTGTGATCGCCGCTGCCCTTAAAATGGATATGGCCGATGCCGGTCTTGATGAGGTTTCCGGTTCCTGAGAAGCCGCCGGAAAAGGTAGCGACACCGCCAGCGGCCAGGCCACCCGTCTGATCCGAGCGGATGGTACGGGTGGCTCCGTTGAGGTTGATGCCGTTGGTGAACGTGGCCGCGCTAGTCGTGCCTGCCGTCGCGGCTTGCAGCAAAAACTCAGTGGGGTTGAAGTTGGCGGTGCCCCAGGTGAGGGCACCGGAAATGGTGAAGACCGTCGCTGTACTGCTTTGTCCGGAGAACCCGCTCACGCCGCCTGTGATGCGGATCTGGCTGGAACCCGTGCCGAGACTGAGAGCGGTTAGATTACTGGTCGTGCCACTGCGACCTTCAAGAACGCCACCGGCGAGGTTGATGTTGCCCGTGCCCAGGTTCGACGCGCTCTGGAAACGAACGATTCCGCCGTTGACCGTAAGTCCCCCACTCCATGTGCTGTTGTCGGCACCAGCACCTGTAGAGGGAGCACTGAGGATCAAAGTGCCGGTGCCATTCTTGGTGATGCTTCCCGTCCCGGTGAGGGTGGTCGTCGCGTTGGATGACAAGGAAGTCACGCCTTTGCCATCGATGGTGAGGGCGTGATTGAGAGTGATTCCATTGGCAATAGTACCTGCAGCCGTGAAGTCGAGTCCTGCGGATGTCTGCTGGACGCTCGCTGTATCGACCTTGTTGTTCGTCCAAGTCTGCGAGTTGTTCAAGATGACCGGCGCGGAGATGGAGAGCTTGCCCTGCGCGGTGCTGCCGTAGGCAAATTCGTTCACGGTGATGCCACCTTGCCCAGCATTGCTATTGCCGAGAGTGATCGTGCCGAGGGGGGCGATGGTGCCGCCGGAGAGAGTGTACGCGCCGGAGTACTGGGAAGTGATGCTGTTGGCAAAACGGTTACCGCTCACCGTGATAGTGGAGATGGCGTAACCACTGTAGTTTGCGGGACCGGCGACCAAGAAGAGGTTCGAGGTGTTGGCCGTGGCAGAGGAAAAAGTGCCCGCGTCGCCGTTGGAATTGGTGTTCCATAAACTGTCGGTTCCCCATGTGCCTCCGAGGGTGCCGCCTCCCGCTTTGGTGCCGTTCGCATCCCAATAGATTTGCGCGGGCGGAGGATTCACGAGCAGGGACACGCCACGCGAATCATCGCCACTGCCGTTGGTGGTATTGACGAAACGGACCGCATCGGTATGCGTGCCGGGGTTCAACGCATCGGCGTTACTGTTGATCGAAACGGTGATCGTGGTGCTCGCCGCCGGAGCGAGCGTTCCAGATGCGGCGCTGAGAGTGACCCAGTTTTGGGTGTTGCTTGCCGTCCAATCGATCGACGTCACTCCGCCATTGGTCAGGGTGTATTGAATAGAAGTTGGAGAAAATGGCCCGCCGAAAGCGCCCTCTGAGACGAGACCGCCCTCCGAAACAATCTCCAGTGTTCCTGGGCCACGGACATCCAGGTTCACGCTGTGGGTGGCGGTGACCACACCCGCTGTGGCATTGGTAAAGGTGACTAGATCGGTGTAGTCGCCCGCTGCGAAAACGTCCGCGTTGCTGTTGATGGAAACCGTCACCGTGGTGCTGGCACCGACCGCCAGCGTGCCGGAAGTGGCACTCAGATCGACCCAGTTGGATGTTTTTCCAGCCGTCCATTGAATCGGGATGGTGCCGGTGTTTTGCAGCGTGTATTGGATGCTTGATGGTGAAAACGGACCATCGATCTCTCCACTGGACACCAGCCCACCTGCGGGCGTCACGGTCAGTCGATCCGACAAGGCCCCCGAGACGACCACCTCGTCGATGTTCCACCCGCAACTATTCTCCGAGCTATCCGTCTGCCCCATGCCCCAGCGGACATAGACGCTGGCTTGACCGGCCGCTACCGATGAAATGTCGTAATTTACGTTCACCCAGGCATTATCATCCAAATCGGCGGTTGAGTTCTGCAGCCAGATGGTGGTCCAAGTCGTTCCGTTGTTCGATACTTCCAGATAGGCACGGTCAAGGGTTTCTAACCCCAGCCAGCGCTGGAAGCTCAAGGTCACGTTGCTGTATGCGCTGCAATCAAAAGCCGGAGTCGTGGCCCAGCGCGTCGGGTTGATGCTGATTTCGTAATCGCCGTTGAGGTTGTATCCGACCACGTTGGGGCCGTTGAACCCGGCTGTGGGATCGTTAGAGGCATACAGGTTTGCGCCTTGGCCTGTCGGCTGACCGTAAGCCCAACTCGGATGGCTGAAGGTCCAGCCCGGATCGGTATCCATGTTGACTTGATGGATCAGCGGCGGATTGACGTTGAACTGGATGGTGTGGCGGTCTTCCAGACTTTCCCCCGAGGCTCCGTCTCCGTCCTGATCCATGAGAGATCCAAAGGTATCGGCGATGTCCGGCCCGATCACGAGTCGGTAGGCTCCGGGTTGGGACGACGGGGTGAAATCAATCGTCAGCACGGTATTTCCCACGGACCAGGAGGCTCCCGTGATGGATGGCAGGACCGAGTTTCCTATCGGATCGGTAAAGGAAACGATGTCGCTGGCGGTGGAAAAAGTGGCAGCGTCCATCGGCACGTTGAAGGTGAGAACTGCCTTGGAGATGGCCCCGATACCTTCCGGCACCGCAGGAGTTGAAGTTGTCGTCACATACGGCGGATCGCTGAAAATGGTGAAAATCCCGCTGTCGGCGTCCAAGGTGCTGCCGTGGCTGGTGAGTTCCACGCGGACCATGTAATCCGTGCCGTCGGTGAGCGCGAAGGGAACGGTCCAGACGAAGTCCCGATCGATGCCAGGGTTGATTCCGCTGGCGAGCGTGGAATGCAGGATGCCGCCCTTGTAGAGTTTGATGGTCGCCAGATCATCCATGTCGCCGCCGTTGAATCGGATGGTCTGCGTGGTGCCGCGTTCCCATTGCGCCGCGGCGAGTGGCGAGACGACATTGAAAGCCGTGCGGGTGAATCGCGCGGCATTGTAGGTGAGGCCTGTGCCAACCAAGGGATCTCCATCGTCGATGACTTCCGCATTATTGGCACCGAGAGCGGGGTTGGTGCCATCGTATCCTGAAATCGATCCTTCGGCGTACAACGCGGGGTCAGCGGTGGCATCGCCAAGCACGTTATAACCATCCACTGCGCCTGTTCTGGCACCGTCATATAAGATGTTGGGGTTGGAATAGCGAAGAACGGTCGCCCCTCCCCAGCCGTAGGACATGATGGTTTGGTAGCGGTTTCCGGAGACCGGCGACTTGAACCTCCAGCCGAAGCGCGAGTCATCGACTCTGTTGCTGGTTTCACCCCAACCGTGGGCGCATCCGAGGTTGTGTCCCATCTCATGGGATAAAACCGTGCCTAGGTAGGTTCTTGCCACGATCGAGTATTTGCCTGCCGAGGCCACCCCCGAAGTGCCCCCC
>JAIFNK010000255.1 GCA_020047775.1 Akkermansia sp.
CGATGACCTTGTCGATACCCGGTGAGATCGACGGATCGATGAGGGTGGCGATGATGGGTTTCTTGCCGGCGGCCACGCCCTCGGCGAGCGTTGGCAGCTTGCCGGCCCGCATGGATTCCAGAGTGTGGAAATCCGCCTTGTAGCCGAGTTTGAGGAAATTCTCGTAGTTGTTGCCCAGGCTGTTGCGGATGATCTTCTCGCGCGCGGTCGGTTCGTAGGGATTGGTGTCGGAGCTGAAAAACACCTCCTCGATGCCGAGTCCGCGGTCGATGGCTTTTTCCGGAGGGATGCCGATTTGCTTGGCCTCCGCGATCAGGGCGACGGCGCGCACCAGCGATTTCTGCGCGTCCTCCGGATTGAACTGTTTGAAAAACGAGCTGTCGCTGGAGATGGACTTGAGCTCGGCGATGATGGCTGACTGCCGCTGCTTCTTTTTGAAGAAATTGATGCCGGTGAGAACGACGAAGATCGCCGTGATCAGGAAAACGGCACGGGTGAGGATGTAGCGCGGGCTAGGGGATTCCATGATGAGTTAGGTCCAGATTGATTTCGGTTTTTTGGGCTCCTTGGCGGGAGCTTCGAAGATTTTGCGCTCGCGGCTGTTGAAGACCGCCTCTTCGCGGGTGATGAGATTCGCCTCGAACAGCGCGGTGATGCTTTGGTCGATGGTGCGGTTGCCTTCCTTGTAACCGATTTCCATCAGGCCGACGATTTGTTCCAGCTTGTGCTCGCGGATGCAGTTGCGGATGGCGTGGCTGGGGCGGAGGACTTCGGATGCGAGCACCCGGCCCTGGCCGTCGGCGCGGGGGATCAGGCGCTGGCAGACGATGCCCTCCAGGGCGCTGGAAAGCTGGGTGATGATCTGCGGTTGCTGGTCGGAGGGGAACACGTCCACGATGCGGTCGATCGTCTGGGGGGCGTCCGGAGTGTGCAGCGTGGCGAGCACGAGGTGGCCGGTTTCCGCAGCGGTTAGGGCGATGCGGATGGTGTCGAGGTCGCGCAGCTCGGAAACGACGATGACGTCGGGATCCTGGCGGAGTGCCTGGCGCAGGGCGCGGGGGAAACTGTGGGTGTCGGTGCCGATTTCGCGCTGCTTGATCAGGCAGGAGCGGTGCTCGTGGACGAACTCGATGGGATCCTCGAGGGTGATGATCACGCCGTTGCGGGTTTCCGCGATGCGCCGGACCATGGAAGCGAGGGTGGTGGATTTCCCGGAGCCGGTGATGCCGGTGACGAGGATGAGTCCGGAGCGCAAATTGCAGAATTCCTGGATGACCGAGTGATGACCGAGGTTTTCCAGCGCGGGGATGTCCTGAGTGATGAAGCGGAACGATGCCTCCGCGTGGCCCCGTGCCATGTGGACGTTCCCGCGGAAGCGGCCGACGCCGTCCAACTGGAGCGCGTAGTCGAGCTCCAGTTCCTCCTCAAGTTTCGCGCGCTGGGATTCGGTGAGCGTGTCGAGAATGAGATCCCGGACGACTGCGGGATCCAGCAGTTCCTGGTCGAACGGGACGATGGAGCCGTTCACCCGGGCGCAAGCCGGAGCCCAGGCGCTGAGATGCAGGTCCGAGCCGCCAAGGGCGATGGTGTGTCGAAGGTATTCGGTGATGTCGCTGGCCATGGCGCGGTGGGTTTATCAGGAGATTCCGCGCATTGCGCGATCAAAATCCTGCGGCCGGGCACAGGCCCCGCGGGCGACCTCCGCATCGAGGTATCCCTGTTTCACCGAGGCGACGAGATATTCGAGCAGCGAGCAGTTCGTCGCTTCGGTGGATTTCAAGAGGTGGTCCTGGAGATCGGTGAGGCGGCTTTCCAGAATCCAACGGCGGGTGACCGCCTCGTTCTGCATGTATTCGAGGGCCGGGAACAAGCCGCCGCCGAGACGGGGGAGGAGTTGCTGGGACATGACGCCGACGAGCTGGGAGGCAAGCAGGCTGAGCGCGCCGGCGCTTTCCGCGCCTAGCAGGTGGGTGAAGCGGTCCAGCGTTTCCACGACGCTGCTGCTGTGGAGTGTGGAAATCACCAGGTGTCCGGTCTCCGCGGCGTGCAGCGCGGTCATCGCCGTTTCCGCATCGCGGATTTCTCCGAGGAAGAGGATGTCCGGACTCTGACGGAGTGCCGAGCGCAGCCCGGTGGAGAAACTGGCGGAGTCCTGTCGGATCTCGCGCTGCGAGAACAACGATTTTTCGTTGGTGAAAAGAAACTCGATGGGATCCTCCAGGGTCACGATGTGGCGTGACAGGTTCTGGTTGATCCAGTCCAGGCAGGAGGCGACGGTCGTGGATTTCCCGGATCCGGTCGGGCCGGTGATCAGGATCAAGCCGTAACGGCGCTGCATCCAGGACTCCAGCAGCGGTGCCGGCAGTCCGAGCTCGGCCATCGGCGGGATGTCATTGCGGATGGGCCGCAGCACGGCGGCGAGCCGGCCGAGCGTGTGATAGAGATTCACCCGCAGGCGGCCGCCGCCGGGGACGCGCCACGAGATGTCCGCCTCCAGGGTGGTTGCCGGGTCGACGCCGCAGGATTTCCAGAATTCCTCCAACGCCACGCGCGGGATCGGTCCGGGATGGAGCGTCCTGACCTCGCCCTCGTGGCGGATACGCGGGGGTTCGTCCTCCATGAGAAACACGTCGTTCGCGGAATCGGCGAAGGCGTCGCGGATGAGTTGGTTGAGAGCGGAGTTCACGGATTTTGATTCCGGTTGGAATCCTTGGGATTTCTAAAAGATTCTCGACAGGGGTCAAGCCAGCGCGGCGAGCAGCTTTGCGTGGATGCCGCCGAAGCCGCCGTTGCTGAGGACGGCGATGACGTCGCCGGGCTCGGCGGTTTCCTTGACCATGGCGATGATGGTTTCGAGGTCGGGTAGATAAAAGCCCCGGCCGCCGAGACGGGCGATGTCGGCGGAAAGTTGGTCGGGATCGAGCCGGTCGTTTTCCGGGATCTTGTGGAGGTCCGGGATGGCGGCGACGATGGCGAAGTCCGCGGCGGCGAGGGCTTCCGCCAGCTCGGTTTGGAAAACGGCGCGGCGGGTGGTGTTGGAGCGGGGCTCGAACAGGATCCACAGCCGCGAGTCCGGGTGGCGTTGGCGCAGGCTCTGCACGGCGAGGCGGATGGCGGTGGGGTGGTGGGCGAAGTCGTCGATGACCTTGATGCCACGGACCTCGCCTTTTAATTCCTGGCGGCGGGCGACGCCCTCGAAGGATTCGAGGCCGGCGCGGATTTCTCCGGTGGAGAGTCCGGCGAAGGTGGCGGCGGCGATGGCCATGGCGGCGTTGCGGACGTTGAACTCGCCGGTCATGCGGGTGGAGTAGGGGACGCCGCCGAGGGTGAAGGAACTGCGGTCGGGCTGATAACTAACATTTTCTATCCGCAGGACGCAGTTTTCGCCGAAGCCGACGGTGGTGACCGGGCAGGGCGCACCTTGCGCGACGTCGAGGCAGTTTTGCTCGTCGCCATTGATGAAGGCCACGCCGCGGCGGGGGACGATGTTGAGCAGGCGGCGGAAGGTGAGTTTGATTTCGTCGAGGTTGTTATAAATGTCGGCGTGGTCGAACTCGACGTTGTTGACGACGACGCATTCGGGCAGGTAGTGGAGGAACTTCGAGCGCTTGTCGAAGAAGGCGGTGTCGTATTCGTCGCCTTCGAGCACGTTGAATTCCGAGTCGGTGAAATGCGCGCCGTGGCCGAGGTTTTTCGGCAGTCCGCCGATCATGTAGCCGGGGTCGCGGCCGGCGTTGACGAAGATCCACGCGAGCATGGACGAGGTGGTGGTCTTGCCGTGGGTGCCGGAGACGACGAAGTTGCGTTTGCCGCGGAGGAAGAATTCCTTCATCACCTCGGGCAGGGAATGGTAGAGCAGCTTGCGGTCGAGCGCGGCCTCGGCCTCGGGGTTGCCACGGGAAATGGCGTTGCCGATGATGACCACGTCGGTGTCGGCGGGGATGTTTTCCTCGGCGTAGCCTTCCGTGAGGGTGATCCCCTGGCCGCGGAGGAAATCGGACATCGGCGGATAGACGTTGGCGTCGGAGCCGGTGACGGTGAAACCGCGTTGTTTCATGGCGGCGGCGACGGCTCCCATGGCGGTGCCACAGATGCCGGTGAAGTGAAAATTGGATTTGTCGGACATCGAAGGGCGCGAGGCTAGGCAGCGAATTCCGCGCTGCCAATCAGGAATACGGACTGATCTGGATGGATGGTGGGATCATCAGTCCAGTCTGCCGAATCGCCCGGGGGGAAGAACGATGAATTTGGGATCGTGGGTAATGGAGCTGATGGGAACGGGACCGAAGTATCGGCTGTCCAGACTGTTCTCGTAATTGTCACCCATGAGGAAAACGTGACCTTCGGAAACGGTGAGGGGGAAGTAAATCCGACGGCATCCGGGCGGCAGGGCTGCAAGAGGGTGGGCTGGCGAGGAGTTCAGGCCCGCAGGAGATTTGAGCAGGGATCCGTTGACGGCGAGGTGGCCGTCAAAAATTTCGATCCGGTCTCCGGGAAGGGCGGTGATGCGCTGAATGTAGTGGGTGCTTGGATTGGTCGGAGGACGGAAGACAACGATTTGCCCGCGATGGAAGCTGCTTTGTGAACCGAATTGGCGGGTCGTGAAAACGTAGTCGCCCGGAAGCACCGTTGGCGCCATACCCCCGGTTGGGACGCTGAATAGCTTAAGGGTGCCGGTGAGCAGAAGAAGCAAGACGACGAAACCCGGAAAGGCGAAGACGATGGGGAGGAAGCGTTTCGGGATGCGTTTCACAAGGAAATCAGGTGCGGCTGGAGGGAGTTGATGTTGCAGGTATCAATTCAAGATCCCAGACAAAAAGTAGATTGGCGACGTCGAATTTTTTGAGGAGGCGCGCCTTTTCCCCGGGCCTGCCGTTTTTTGCGAGGCGTGCAGGTAGGCGAGGCTGGCGGGATTGGGTGGCATTCACTTCGGATTTGCCCGTGCAAAGAAGATTTTCCAGTGACGAGCCATTCGTGCGGGAAATCCTGCTACCGACGGAGAAACGCTTCACGTCTGGAATACTTGATATTGGGCGTCATTTTCGCTTGTCGGCTTGAGACGAAATACCCCAGCCTGAAACTGTTCGTATGATTACCCGCCTATTTTCAGCAGCACTTCGTGGCGTGGATGCCCAGGAAGTCGAAGTCGAAGTCAACGCCCGTGGCGCGGACAAGCCGATCGTCATCATCGTGGGTCTGCCGGATGCGGCGGTTAGGGAGTCCTCGCAGCGGGTGATTTCCGCCATCGGCGCCTCCGCGCTCTATCTGGATGACGGAATCAAGACGGTGAACCTTGCCCCGGCCGATTTGAAAAAAGAAGGGCCGTCGTTTGACCTACCCATCGCGCTGGCGATGATCGCGGCGAGCGGGACAAAGCCGTTCAATGCGGAGGACTGCTGCGTCGTCGGCGAGCTGGGTCTCGACGGCACGGTGCGTCCGGTGAAGGGCGTTCTATCCATCGCGCTCGAGGCGAAGAGCCGGGGGCGGAGCCGTTTGTTCGTGCCCGAGGCCAACGCTCCGGAAGCGGCGGTGATCGAAGGCATCGATGTGTTTCCGATCCGCAATCTCAAACAAGCGTGGGATTTCCTCAATGGTGAGATCATCATCCCGCCCTTCCGCCTGGACCGGAAGGCGTTCTTCAATTCCCACCGCTCATACGAAGTCGATTTCGACGAGGTTAAAGGCCAGTATCAGGTGAAGCGCGCGCTCGAAGTGGCGGCGGCCGGAAATCATAATTTAATCATGGTCGGGCCGCCCGGCACCGGGAAGTCGATGCTGGCGAAGCGCATGGCCACGATCATGCCGGATATGACCGAGGAGGATGCGATCGAAACGACGAAGATCCACTCCGTCACAGGTCTGCTGGACTCGAAGCGCTCATTTCTAACCACCCGCCCGTTCCGCTCCCCGCATCATACGATTTCCGACGCCGGCCTGCTCGGTGGCGGCAGCAATCCGGGACCGGGCGAGGTTTCCCTCGCGCATCACGGCGTGCTGTTCCTTGACGAGCTCCCCGAGTTCCGGCGGCAGACGCTGGAGGTTCTGCGGCAGCCGCTGGAAGACCGGTGGGTGACCATTTCCCGCGCCGCCGGCTCGCTGACGTTTCCCGCTAACTTCATGCTGGTAGCCGCCATGAATCCCTGTCCGTGCGGCTACTACGGGGATTCGAAGCGGGAGTGCCGGTGCTCGCCGCGGCAGATTGAAAACTACCGGCAGCGC
>JAIFNK010000336.1 GCA_020047775.1 Akkermansia sp.
AAGCTCACGATCCTTCCATGGGTCGATGGCACGGGCGAAGCCCTCACCCTGCGGACGACCTATCAGATGGAGAATCCGGCGGGGCACGATGTCAGGCTGGCGGTGACGGTGCGTCCGTTCCAGGTGAATCCGCCATGGCAGGCGTTCCGCGATCTGGGAGGGCGCAGCCCGATCCATCAGATCGACTGTGATGCGGATGGGATGACCGTGGACGGCCGCCGGGTGGATGCCAACCGGTCACCGGAGACCAACGGCGCGGTAACCTTCGAAGAAGGCGGTGTGGTGGATTTTCTAGCAAAAGGCGAGTTCCCGTCGGCGGGCAGGGTGAGTGACGATTCAGGATTGGCCTCCGCGGCGATGGTTTGGAAACTTCCGCCTGGCGGTGGCGCGTTCGCGGTCACGGTTTCGGTTCCGTATTTCGGAAAAACCATTGCTCCGGCCGATGACAGCAGGGACAAGGCGATTGCCCGCTGGGAGGAAATCCTCGCGCCGGTCCAGTGGCGGGTGCCGTCGGTGGCGGCCAGTGCCATCGCGTGTTTCCGCACGGCGGCGAGTCATATTCTCATCAACCGCGACGGTCCGGCGATCCAGCCGGGACCGCGGCGCTACACCCGCTCGTGGGTGCGGGACTGCGTGATCATGGGCGCGGCCATGGCCAAGGTGGAACGCCCGCACGTGCTGCGGGATTTCCTGATCTGGTATGTGCGGTTCCAGCATGAGGACGGCTATGTCCCCTGCGTGGTGGATCGCGATGGGGTGGATGATCTGGTAGAGAACGACAGCCACGGGCAGTTGATCTGGGGAATCTGTGAGGTGTTCCGGAGCGAGGGAAACATGGATTTCCTGAAATCCATGTGGCAGCCCGTCCACCTCGCCGCGGAGTATCTGCGGCGGCTGCGCTCGCAACGGATGACCCGCGAGTTCAGCGAACCCGAGCACACGGATCACTACGGCCTGCTGCCGGAATCCGCCAGCCACGAGGGCTATCTGGCGCATCCGGTCCACTCTTACTGGGATGATTTCTGGGGCATCCGCGGCCTCGAAGCGGCGGCGGAATTGGCCGACGCGCTGGGTCATCACGAAGAGGCAGCCCGCTGGCGGGATGAAGCCCGGGCGTTTCTCGCCGACGTCCTCGCATCCATCGACCGGGTGATCGAAAAACACCAACTCGCCTACATCCCGGGCTCGGTCGAGTGGGCGGACTTCGATCCCACGGCCACTTCCAACGCCATCGCCCAACTGGATTTCGCCGACGATCTTCCCGCCGGGCCGCTGCGCCAAATGCTGGAGACTTACCTCGAGGGATTCCGGAAAAAACATCGCGGCGAAATCCCCTGGCTGAACTACACGGCTTATGAAATCCGCATCATCGGCGCGTTCGTCCGTCTCGGAATGCGGGAGGAAGCCCACGAGCTGCTAGACGTTTTTCTGGCGGACCGGCGGCCGGTCGAGTGGAATCAATGGCCGGAAATCACCTGGCGCGACCCGCGCTCGCCCGGACATCTGGGAGACGTCCCCCACACCTGGATCGCGGCGGAATACATGCTCGCCCTGATCTCGATGGTCGCCAGCGAGCGCGAGGCATCGGAAAAGCTCGTGCTCGCCTCGGGCTTGCCGTGGCCGTGGATTTCCCAGGAGGATGGATTCTCCGTGCGCGGACTGATGACCCGCTTCGGCAGGCTGGACTTCCAAATGACCGTTAGAGAAACCGGATGCATCGGATTCACCATCGGCGGGAGGCTGTCCATGCCACCGGGCGGACTGCATGTCGCACCGCCGATTCCCGCCGGGCAGCGGATCCGCCACGCGATTTGCGAGGCAGGACATCCGTTGGTAATCGAGGAGAACGGGACTTCGGTCATCGTGAAAAACCTGCCGGTCAACGCCACCCTGTTTCTCGACGAACCCGGCGTCCAGCCCCCCGCCTAACCGACCAACGCCAAAAGGGGCGATCGGAGATCCGGTCTAGCAACTCAGGTCGTGCAACTCCGTCTTGCTGTCGGATGCGGGCTCGCGACGCACTTCCCAGATCCCCTCCCCCTTGAATTCCAGCACCGCGTCATAGCGGAGCCGCGATTCGCCGTTTTTCGATAGGATCACCACGCCGATTCCCTGATCGGTCAACATGTCCAGGATGCTGGAAATCTGGCTCTTGGGAAGCGAGCTGCCCGGCCGGTCGAGAAAAACAAACGCCGGCTTCGCCAGGAAGATCCGCGCCACGGAAAGCAAATGTTGCTCGCCGATCGAGAGCAGGTCGTCCCAGTCCTGGTCGGTGTCCAGACCGTTCGCGTGGCTCACCACCTCGTCGAGACCCAGCTTGCCGATCACCTCCATGATCTCGGCATCCGGCGTCACCAACTCCATCCCGGTGCGCAGCAGCGCCTCGCGCAGGGTGCCCGGCGGCAGATAGGGACGCTCTGGCAGAAACAGGATTTCATCGAGATTCGGCCGGATGATGCGACCGGTGCCGCAGCCCCAGACACCCGCCGTCGCGCGGAACAGCGCCACTTTCGGGGCATCGTCCTTGCCGATCACCAGCCACCGCGAGCCGCGCCGGATCTCGAAGTTCAAGTCGGCGACTAACAAGCGCGACCAGTCGACCGAGTGCATCGTCACGTTTTCATAGACCACCCGGTCCGGCGCCTCCTCCGTCTCGATCATGCACAACGGCGTGCGCTGCGCTTTTTCGATCGCATCGCTCAACGTGTGAAGCCGCGCCACCACCGCGGTGAACGCGGAGATCGACTGGAACTGGGTCACGATCAGTGAAAACGCCCCGACCAGCGTCGCGAACGCCATGGTGGACTGCGTGATCACCCCGAACTCCTTGGTGCCCACGATGAACATCGGCGCGATGATCAGCGCCGGGATGATCTGGATGAAATAGTTGTAGCCGTTCGTGAAAAAACCCAGATTGCGGTTGATGCGGATCAAGAGGCGGAAGTTACCGGTTAGAGCGTCGAGCCTCCGGTTCAGCTTCGCCCGGAAGCGTCCCTCACGGTGCGCCATCGCGATCGACTCGGAGTTTTCCCGCACATGGATGAGGTCCGAACGGAAATTCGCCTCCATGTCGAGTTGGTTGTAATTCAGCCGGATCAACGGCTTGCCAAGATAGATCGTCAGCACCGAGCCCACGGCGGCGTATGCCACCGCGACGCCGAACAGCAGCGGGCTGATCGTCCACAAAACCCCCGAGAACGAGATCGCCGTCATCGACCCGTTCACGATCAACAACAGGAACGAAAGCGTGGTGGTCGTGAACGCCCGGACATCATCGGAAATCCGCTGGTCCGGATTCGCCACCCCCGTCGCCGAATCCAGGCGGTAATACGTGCGGTCCTTCAGATAGGCCTCGGTCAGACGCCGCGTCAGCTGCTCCCGCCACAGGATTCCCAACCGCTCCTCGGTGAACCGATAGAAAACCAACACCACCGTCGATGCCAGAAACACCCCGATGTAATAGAACGTCTGCCGCTGGAACACCGCCGCGTCCCGGTTCTCGATCGCCGACATGAAATAACGGCCGACAAAGCTGTTCACCACATTCAGGCCGTTGATGGCGACCATCAGGACCACCAGCGTCACGGCGAAGATCACCGCCTTCGGCCCCTGCTCCGAGCGCACCAACATCCGCAAAGCACCGAGCAGGCGCTTCCAGGTGACCCGGATGATCTGAAGTTTTTCGTGAGGCATTTCGAACGGGACAAATGTCTTAGGCGTTCCGATAATACGGAAATCTTAAGGTCTTTCTAAGGCCGGAATGACAAATATTCCCTGGATTGGCAAACTAAATGCCGAAATCCGGGAAAAAGTGACCTAACCTCGCCGCGGCCCAGGCGATTTACCCCCGGATTTATTGGAAAATCGGCGAATGTTCCGGAAAAGTCACCTTCCTCCGATTGCCCGAATCCGGCTGATGATTCAGAGTTCTTAAGCATGTACATCAAAGATTACCACGCCCCATACCCCGACTTGTCTAGTGTGCCGTCCGAGCTGTCCTTCCAGGACGCGTGGGACGGCGATGCAGTTTCGGACCTGATCCGCTCCAAGTGCGCTCACGGAGAAACCCCCGCCTTCCTGTTTCTGGGAAGAAAGGAGGCTCTCATGCTCAAGAACCACCTCGCTGACACGTGGGGTGAGGAGTCTGTCGTGACTCTTAACGGCACCTATTACATGGGCCTCGAAGTCGTCCCCATCGACTGCGAGACCTTTATCACGACGGGTGGCCGCAAGGCGATCCGGACGTTACAAGATCCGATGTCGCGGCGTCCCGCATGGCGTGACCGCGAGGTCGAGGCACTCTGGCAGTTCCGAATCTGACCCGGCATCTTGTGACACCCGCTCTTCCTCAAGCAGGAGGAGCGGGCGTCCCAAGACCTTCAGACGGACCTGCCGAATGCGATCGTCTCCAGTTGAAAGGCTCCCTCTCGCGAGGGAGCCTTTTTTGCATCCCGGACTTCCTCAAAGTCTTTATTGCACTTTCCCTGACCATCCGCAAACTTCCCGCATGGAGCTCGACATTCTCGATATTCAATTCGATCTTCGACACATCAATCCCCGCGAGCTTGAAGAGGCCTTCGAGGATCCGTTCGCCGTGCGATTCCTTCCCGACAACGAGCGCGCCGACGGGGCCTCCCGTTATTACGCGCTCGGCCGCACCGTGGCGGACCGCTACCTGTTCCTGTCCTTCCGCACCGACGGCAAATCCACCCGCGTCGTCGCCGCCCGCGACATGTCCGAGACCGAACAGAAATTCTACGATCGCAAATACGCGGAATACCGTTGAGCCTGCCCGCTATTTCCACCACCATGAATGCCATCACCCGCTGGAGTGAAATCCCCGAGTTTGCCGATGAAGCGGCAGAAGCCCGCTTTTGGGAGACCCACGAACTCGACGGCCGCCTGATGGCGAGCTCCGTGCACACCGCCGACTCCCGCGAATCCACCACCATCACCCTGCGCTTCGACCCGCGGATGCTTTCCCGCATCAAGCGCATCGCCCGCGGTCGCTTTCTCAACTATCAGTCGATGATGAAGCAGTGGCTGGCGGAGCGGTTGGAAGATGAAATGCGCAAGCTCTAAGGATGCGCTGGCTTCCCCGTCATCCGAATTTCTGGCTCGCCGGCTTCCTGCTCTGGCTCGGCGTGCTGTGGGGGCTCTCGTCGTTCACCCCCCCCGGCGAAGAGGTCCCGCCGGTCGAGCATTTGGACAAAATCGTGCATTTCGGTTATTTTTTCGGCGGCAGTGGTTTGCTTTGCGCCTGGCTCTTCCGACGGCATCCGGAAAATCCGAACTGGAAAGCCATCATCGCCACTGCCGTTCTCATCATCGCGCTCATTGGCGCTCTGGATGAGTATCACCAAACCTTCACGCCGGGCCGCAGTGGAAATGATCCGTTCGACTGGCTCGCGGATTTATTAGGAGGCGCCGTGGGAGCCCTCACGTTCCAGCGGATTCATCGCCTGTTGAAGTAGGATTCATGCCGGAGGAGCCGATTTTGTGGGTTGCGGGAGACTTTCCACGAGCCGCATTCCGACTACCGTAGCCACTTTCTTTCCCAACACCCTGCAAATAACAAACAATATCACCACGCTTGGCACGTTCACCCCGTTTTCAATAAACGTGATGGTCCGCTGGTCCAGACCGGACTTCTGCGCCAACGACAAAAGCCTCATACCACGCGGAACCCCCCCGCACTCGCCCGCAAAAAGTCCGCACTCATCGGAAAAATCCCCGCACCCAGCGGAAAACGCTCCTCAACGCCGGAAATGGGATGTCGGGAAAGCATCAGACTCCGCCTCGGGCTTCTTGCTGCGGTTTGGCAGGCGATAGACGCGGCGATGGCATCCTTGAGCGAAATCAGATTCGACGCACAACGACAGGTATGATCTTCGCACCTAAATTGCTTGCCGTCTCATGCCCCGTGACATGGACTTGCAACCGTCCACTCTGGTGGATGGGGATTTCAAAACCTCGGAATAGGCGTTCGGCAGTGACCGCAACATTGCCGCCAAACCGACCAAACGGCCGGGAAGGCGGTGGTGCATGTCCAAGCCGCTTGCCTACGGGGAAGGGGCCAAAGGCCATCGCAGTCGGCCTATTCCGGCTTTGAACTCCCCGTCCACCAGGAAAAACAGTATCCAGCCTTCCCATGAAAGCCATCCCCCGAATTTTCCCAATTCTACTCACTCCGGTTGCTCGCCGCTCGCTC
>JAIFNK010000052.1 GCA_020047775.1 Akkermansia sp.
CTAGGACGCTAGGTGTCTGACCGGCTGTGTAAAATCGGAGGCATGAACTTAAACCGGGAACAGTTTTTGAAGGCGGTGGAGCACGGACAGGCGTTACTCAAAGAGCTGAAAAAGGATTATCCGGAACTGAGCCTCAAGCCGGTATTTTCTCGCTTCGGCCCGCATTCAGGACAGTGCGATTTGACGACTGAATTTTTGAAAATGCTCAAAGAGTTTCCTGCGATGCTCGTTGAGTCTGAGGATAAAACCCGCCTACAGCAATTACGACGAAAAATCAAAGAGGCCAAAACAGAGAACAACAAAGATAATGGCATTAGACTTCAGAGAGAAGAGCGAGAGGTTCTGAAAAAACTTCTCGATCCCGATTTCCCGACCTACTGCGGCGACGTGATGATCGAATACCGTCCCGAAAATCTGAAATACGAACCGCTTCGACGGCTACAGCAGGATTCCCGGCTTCCGTCCGGTCTCAATACCATCGGCAACATCCGCGTCATCGCCGGTTCTTTGCTGGATTTGAAAGATTAATACTCGCCTGTCTGCTTGCAATGAAGTACATAAGGCGGCATGCGTGATGGAGGTGTTGTGGGGTGTATGAAGTTTAATGGTCTACTGGTGGTATTGGTTGCCGGGCTGATCTGTCTTCCGTTTATGAGCTACGGGGAGGACATATCTGCATTACGGCAAAAAGCTGAACAGGGCGATGCCGCAGCCCAGTACCGACTAGGTGCCGCTTATGCTTTCGGCGATGGTGTCACGCAAGATTACAAAGAAGCCGTGAATTTGTGGCAACTATCGGCACAGCAGGGAAACGCCTATGCACAATACAATCTGGGCGTTCTCTACTCTCAAGGTCAGGGCGTTTTGCAGAACGACATGCTGGCGGTAAAGTATTACCGTCTTGCCGCCGAACAGGGTCTTGCTAAAGCGCAGTATAATTTGGGTTCTGCTTATTACAACGGCAAGGGAGTTCCGCAAGACCACACCGAAGCGGCGAGGTGGCTTCGACTAGCTAAGGAACAGGAATCCGCTCCAGGACAGAGTGTCAGCCCTGCAATCCAGACACCAGTGGCACCGTCCGCCGCTACGCATTCAGCGGCTCCCCGCGCCAGTAGCGTCAGCTCTACAACCCAGACGCCAGCACCTCAGTTCGCTACTAAGAATTCAGCGGCCTCCCTCACCAGCAAGGCAATTGGTGTCTGTATTATAATCGCATCTGGAATAATAACAATCTGGGCTCTTTTCGGACGCAAAAAAATGAAGGTGGAAATTATGGGCAATGAACTGGATGAAATGAACGGGCCCGTCAATCAGCAGGGGCGGGATATCAATGTTATCGAAAAGAAAATCCTCGTGAAAGTGGGCTTCGGATCGACACTCTTCGAGATTATGCTGTGGGTGCTCGGCATCCTTCCCGGTCTCATTTTTCTCTTTATGAAAATCGGGGCGGGAAATTATTTCCGGAAACTCGAGCAAAAAATACAGGCCGATGCCTCCCAGATTGACAACTACCTTGATCAGCGCGTGTTGATCCTGCAGAACGTTGCGCCGCTAGTCGCGAAAGCCATCGACCTAGACAAGGATGTTATGAAAGCCGTCGCCGCGTTTCGGGGCGGTGCGCACGCCGATGGGGATCGCAACATCGTGTCGGGGCATCTCGACCGCGCCTTCGGCCGCCTCTTCCCACAGGTCGAGGCTTACCCAGATCTAAAGGCTCACGCCGCCATCGCCGACGCCATGCGCCAGAACAGCTACCTACAGAAAGAGATCACCGCCACGCGCACGCTGTATAACGATACCGTCAACATATGGAACTCAGACCTCTTCAACTGGCCGACCAAGATGATAGTGGCCGCCCGCGCGGGCTATACAACGCGCATTCCGTTCACTGCCTCGGCCGAAACGAAGGCGCTGGCTAGGAGTACGTTCTTTTGATCGACGACGTCTACGAGCCGTTGGCCCTGTACCGAGATCGGTTCAAGGCGGAACACGCGGACAATACCGCCGTTTTTTTTGAGGAGCTGATCAGACGCTCCGGTGTGGACGAGAACGCCAACGCCACGACCGTGGCGGCCATCCGGTCGCTTGACGAGCAGCTCGCTATTGCGGATTCGAGCCGTTCCGGCTGGAGAACGTTGCGGGTGCTAGTCGTCTTCCTCGTCGTAGCGGCGTTTATTGGCCTCGCACTCTTCGTCCTGTCGCTCATCTCTCCGGACACGGAGCTCCCTCTACGCATCGACGGCCTGTGGGCCGCAGCCTGTGCCGCCGTTGCGACGGGAGGTATCGCGCTTACCTCAGCCAAACTGAATCCGGCTATCCGCGCACTCGATGAACGCCACCGGTCGCTTAACGAACGCCGCAAGGCGAAAATGGCCGAGGCCCAGGAGCAGATGGCTCCTCTGAACCGCCTTTACGACTGGGGCATGATTGCTGGGCTCATCCAGAAAACTGTTCCTCGCCTCGTTCTTGACCCATACTTCTCCCGCGCACGGCTAGACGAACTCCACCACTCCTTTGGATGGGACGACAACTTCAACAACGATAAATCCGTTCTCTTCTCCCAAAGCGGCGAAATCAACGGCAACCCCTTCGTCCTTGCCGAGACTCTCGACTTCTGCATGGGCACCGAGACCTACCACGGCTCGCTCACCATATCTTGGAAGGGGACCGAAACCTATAGGGATTCCAACGGCCGCACTCGGACTCGCGAGGTCACGCGCACCCAGACACTCCACGCATCCGTAGACAAGCCCTTGCCGGAATACACCCGCAAAAAATTTATTATCTACGGCAACGAGGCCGCCCCGGGCCTCACCTTCCGCCGGAATCCTTCTGATCTCTCCGGTGCCGATGACTCCTTTCTCGACAAGTGGCGCATGAAAAGCACCGTTGCAAAACTCGAAGCGCTCTCCCGCAACCTCGGCGACGATTCCAGTTACACCATCATGTCCAACCGCCAATTTGAAGCACTTTTTCATGCCACCAATCGCAACGACGAAATCCAGTTCCGTCTACTTTTCACCCCTCTCGCCCAACAACAGATGGTCGACCTTCTGCGTGACAAGGACATCGGCTACGGCGACGACTTCACCTTCGTCAAGGCCAACATGGTCAACGTTGTCTGGCCCGAGCATCTCTCTGACTTCAACATTACCGCCGCCCCATCCTTATTTCAGAACTACGACCTCGCCGCCGCCCGCAAGTTTTTCAATGCCTACAGCAACGACTATTTCCGCGCATTGTATTTCGGGCTCGCTCCGCTACTTACAATTCCTCTTTACCAGCAGCACCGCTCCCATGCCGACATTTACGCCGAAGTGGTCGGCAGAACATCCTCGTTCTGGGAGCACGAGGCCATCGCCAACTTCCACGGACAAGAATCCTTCAGGCATCCCAAATCCATCACCGAGAACATACTCAAGACACACCACACCCGCCCTAGTGATGGCTACACGGAAGTCGACATCACCGCGCACGGCTTCCGGGGGAAGGAACGTGTTGATCACGTCTCCAAGCTCGGTGGAGACGGCAAATGGCACAACGTCCCCGTCGAGTGGATCGAGTATCTTCCCGTGCAAAGCACCTCAACCATGATCGTCCGGGAGACCGACGGACTTACACTGCAAGACTACGAGCAGAAGGCACAAGCCTCGCCGGACTGGCAAGCATTCTTTCATCAATGCCACACCGAACCACAATGCGCAAAGTTCCGCCGGTCTATCGTTTCGTTTGTGGCCCCCTCGTAAGACATATCCATTGCACTTCCCCTTTGGGCCGTCATTCACCGCATGCCCACGAATGCCGATTGTCCGCTCCGGGGTTGCATTCAAGAAGACTGTTTTCTTTTTTCGGATACAACGAGGGGTTTACTCCATGGCTGTTTAGACAGAAACTTACAGGGAAAAGGGACGATCCCTGAGAAAGGTATTTTGATGTTCGGGTCTTTCGGGACATCTGGCCTTGCGGTCTGTTCTTCGCTGATTTATTTCGAGCTCCAGCAGAACAAGACGAACCTTTACCTGTATAGCCAAGCCGTTCGATGGGGACCTCCTCACTTTGGCGAGACCACCGGAAATCGCCATGTCGCCATATTTTTACAGACGCACATGTGTGATCGTATTGCGCATGTCCGACTGAAATATATTTTGCATCGGAAGAGTCATCTCTCGTTATGTCCGTGTAATTACACGCGATGATGGGTTTATGTGAAAGATGTGTGGGGAGTCCTTTTGTATTGGTTTGCTCAAAAGGAATTGATGTAACTTCTACGTCGGCAGCGTTTACATGAGGGGATAATAAAAGTTTTTCAAGCCGAGCGATGTCGTTTGGTATTTGCTTCTTCAAATAGTCATTCCATTGCCCCCAGCTAAAATATTGGGAAGTATGTTTGATGAAGAAAATTTTAGTCGGGGCACCATCGATGGATACAGAAGCAGGTGTTCGGAGGTAAACGTTGTCTAAACTGCCTTCCCACGTCAAAGGTTGATGTTTAACGCCCAAAGCCGCCATAGCGTCATTGAAGCTGTTTGATGCAGCAACTCCAATAAATACGCACGTCGCCGGCTTAAGAATCTTTAACACATCTATGAAAACTCGCCAGCCAGTAAAAAAATCGTCAAAAGTCGGACGTTCTCTAATCCTGTATTCCATGGGCCTTTGGACGAAGTTGTAGAATGACAATTCTTTCCAAAGTCCCGAGCGATCAAAAGATTCGGTTTTCAGGAGAGATTTGTGGAGATTCCTGAACATGGGATTTCCCCAATCGTCGTTTATGGGGCACTCAAAGACTACCTCTCTAGTATACAGTTTGTTTTTAAGCGTTTCTTCAATTTTTTGCGGCGCTTTTGTGGGGTCTTGTTCGCCGGTATAGTGAGACTCTCCGACGACGAGTAGCTTATTTCCTGAAGATTGGTAGCTCTTCCCCACCCAAGGAAGCCACGTTAGGCCGTTTTTAAGGACTTCGGTAAATTCAGCGTCGAAACTTTGATCTAAAAGCTGTTCCATTTCCATGACGGTTCCCTTTGCTATGTCTTTTAAGGCGCATTAACGAATCAAATAAAGCTTCGCGCAAGCCAGCGCGTCGGACAGCGCCTCGTGGTGGTTGAGTTCAATGTTGAGGCGTTCGCAGCAGGTGCCGAGGTCGCACGGATGGAAGCCTTTGGCGCGATAGAGTTTTACCGTGCATTCCCAGCGATTTGTCAGGCTCAACTCTCCATAGTCCAAACCGTAATGACCCATTGTATTTTTCAAGACGCTGCGGTCAAAGGATTCGTTGTGTGCAACCACCGTTCGTCCTTGTAGCCGCTTTTTAAACTCCGGATAGAGTTCGGCAAAGGTCGGTGCCGTTGCGGTGTCTGCCGGGCGGATACCGTGAACTTCGATGTTCCAGTACGAGTATTCATTGTTGGGCGGGCGGATTAGCGTGGAGTATTGATCCACAATTTCCCCGTTTTCCACCGTCACAATCCCAACCGCGCAGGCGCTGTTCCGGTATCCCGTCGCCGTTTCAAAGTCTATTGCCGTAAAATTCATAGGGCAACATTTACCACAGAGCGCTCAGAGGCGCAGAGAATTAAAATCCTCTTCCTCTGAGCCCCGGCGGTCTCTGTTGTAAAAATCCTCATTTCTCCGGCAAGTTGATGCCGAGCTTCCCGCGCAGAGTAGCAATATCCGAGCCCTCAACCGACACGACCCTAAAGCCTTTTTTCAATAGACGCTTGATATAGAACTTGTTGTAGAAAAATGGGCAGACCAGATGGCTGACCCCGTAAGTTATGCCGATTAGAAGCACCATGCCAAATCCACCCAGCATATCTCCCCGGATGAGCGCGACAATCGGCCCAATCCAGAAAAGCGTCCACGAAAAGCCGACGGGTGCTTTTTTGATGATCCCTGTCTGGGGGTTTTCCAACGTAATCTTTGCATATGCCATACCAACTCCTTTTGTTAATGGTTGGCAGGCATCGTACCGGAGCCGGTCGGACACTGAGCGTCTGTGGAGAAAGGTGAGGGATGAAATATGAACGATGAACAGGCGGACTGATTCAGGTCAGGCTTTGCGGCATTTAAAAATCACTACCACCGGGATGCGGGCCAGCTGGGGGTAAAGTTCGCGCCAGCCGTTGCTGTCGTACGGCACTTTGGCGCGGATTTCCGCTTCGCTCATGTCAGGAATCGGCATCGGCGCAGGCTCGAGAAGCC
>JAIFNK010000054.1 GCA_020047775.1 Akkermansia sp.
GACGATGAGGTCGTGCTCGATGGCGAGTTTTGCGATGCCTTCGAGATCGGCGCGCGAGGCACAGGCCCCGGTGGGATTGGTCGGGAAATTGATGAAAATAATGCGCGTCCGCGGAGTGATGGCGGCAGCAACGGCTTCCGGTTTCAGCGAGAACTCATCCTCCTTGGTGGTCACCACCGGCACCGCAACGCCGTGCGCCATGACGATACTCGGGCTGTAGGAGACGTAACAAGGCTCGTGGAAAATCACCTCATCCCCGGGGTTGAGCAGCGCGCGCAGGGCGATGTCGATGGCCTCAGACACGCCGACCGTGACCAGGATTTCCTTCGCCGGGTCATATTCCACATGAAAAAATTTCTCCACGTAGCGGGAGATGGATTTGCGCAGCGAGAGCAACCCGAGATTAGACGTATAGGTCGTCTGACCTTTTTCCAGCGAGTAAATGGCGGCTTCGCGGATGTGCCACGGAGTGACGAAGTCCGGCTCGCCGACGCCCAACGAGATCACGTCGTCGCGACCTTGAACGAGTTCAAAAAAGTCGCGGATCCCCGAGCGCGGGATGGAGGCGACGTTGGTTGCGATTTTCGCGGTGTAGTCCATGGGAAAGCCCGCCATGCGACGGGGGCGTGAATCTCAGCGGGCAGAGTGGATTACGTCAATCCCGGGAGCGGGCTTTTATTTGGCCACTTGAATTGGCCGGAGTTTTGAATCCCAACCGGGCTGGGAATCCCGGACTCCATGCCGGGCCAGTCCCCGGGCCCGCAATAATCCGACGTCTTTTTTGGAAATTTGCCGTGCGACGGCGGAAATTATCCTCCTAAATCCCCGCGGACCTGGGCTTCGAGCCAATCCCTTCACCATTTTTCAAAATGTCTTCCGCTTCCATTCAAATCCTTCACAAAGAATGTATTCCATCCGCAGGATGCCTGGTCGTCCCAGGGCGGCTCGACTTCGAGCTCCTTCCGCAATTTGAAAAACTTTTCGCCGGGCGGAAAATCACCTGGCTCGTCGAGGAGCACGCACTTCACGAACCTGCCGTCCGCAGTTATTTGGAAAAGTCCGGGTCCGGCGCCTTGTTTGCGGCCGACGACGCCGCGCCTGCGGCCGCCGGCAGTCAGCTCAGGCCCTATTTTGAAGACGGCGGCGTCTTGATTTTCGTCCCTGGCCGGACTACCGCCCGGAGTGGCACCGCCAGCCACATCCCGGCGGCCCATCTGAGGACCCTGTGCGCCTTCGACCTGCCGGTTCTGCCCATCGCCGTCGATTGCCCGCGGGAATCCTGCCTGTCGGTCGAGCGCCAGTCATCGCTGCCCTCGGCGGTGATTTCCATCGGCAAACTCATTCCCAGTGGAACCGTCAGCATCGCCACCTATCAGCAAGCCCTGCTCGAAGCCAATGAGGAAGCCTACAGCACGCGTTCTCTTTTTAAGGGATCGCTGGCCATGATCCTGCTCGAAGGACTCAAGAAACACGGTTCCAAAAACCGGATTCTCGACGGCTCGGATGATTCCGAACTGTCTTTTGACAAGATCCTCGCCGCCGCGATTGTCTTTTCAAAATTCATTCGGAAGGAAACCGACAAGCCGCGCGTCGCAATCGTCCTGCCACCCGGGAAGGCGGGCCTCATCGCCAATCTCGCCGTATTGTTCGCCGGCAAAATCCCCGTGAATCTGAATTTCACCGCCGGCCACGAAGCCATCAAGTCCTCCATCCGGCAGGCGGATGTTGATCGCTTCATCACCGCGGATCCCTTTGTTCGCAAGGTCTCCTCATTTCCCTGGCCGCCTAACCGCGACCTGGTTTTCATCGAGCGCGTCCTGCCCACGCTCAAGAAAAAGATCGTCACCTGGGCGGTCATTTCCAAACTCCTGCCCGCCTCCGTCCTGGGCATGCTGCTAGGTCTGAACAAACGCCGCGGGGATGACGAGGCCACGCTGCTGTTCACCTCCGGCTCCTCCGGCGAGCCCAAGGGCGTCGTGCTCAGCCACCGCAACGTGTTGGCGAACGTCTGCCAGTTCGGATCCCGCCTCAATCTTCCGAAAGGCTCGGCAATCCTCGGCTGTCTGCCGCTTTTCCACTCGTTCGGATGCACGGTGACACTCTGGTTCCCCGTCATCGAAGGCGTCAATCTCGTCACCTATCCGAGCCCGCTGGAAACCAAGCGCCTCGCCGAGCTCATCGCGCTCCATCAGGTCAACATCTTCCTCTCCACCCCCACCTTTCTGCGCGGCTACATGAAGCGCATCGACCCCGCGCAGTTCTCCTCGCTCAAACTCGTGGTCACCGGCGCGGAAAAACTCCCGCAGTCACTCGCAAAAGCCTTCGAGGAAAAATTCGGCATCCGTCCCCAGGAGGGATACGGCCTCACCGAGACCTCGCCGGCCACCAACGTGAATCTACCCGATCTCGATCCCGTCCGTGATGCCGTCGCGCTCCCCTCCTCGCGCCCCGGCTCGGTGGGCCAGCCACTGCCCGGCATGGCCGTCAAGATCACCGATCCCGCCACCGACAAGGAGGTTCCCATCAACAAGCAGGGCATCATCTGGTTCAAGGGCCCCAACGTCTTCAAAGGCTATCTGGGAGACCCGAAAAAATCCGCTGAAGTCCTCACTGCCGACGGCTGGTTCCGCACCGGCGATGTCGGCCGCGTCGATGACGACGGCTTCCTCTACATCGAGGGCCGTATTTCCCGCTTCTCCAAAATCGCCGGGGAAATGGTTCCCCACGAAACCGTCGAAGCCGCCATCAACAAGGTTCTCGGACTCGACTCGGAGGCCGAGCGCCGCATCGCCGTCGTCGGCGTGCCGGACGAACAGAAAGGCGAAGCCATCCTGCTTCTATCGACCATCGCCGGCCCCGCGCTCGAACAGGAATGCATCGACCTCCGATATAAATTGCTCGACGAAGGCCTCTCCTCGCTCTGGTGCCCCAAGCGCATCATCCCCGTCACCGAAATCCCCGTCCTCGCCTCCGGCAAGCTCGACATCAAATCCTGCGAATCACTCGCCAGGCAGAACGCCTGAAGAAGTTGATAGTCGATGGTTGGGAGTTGATAGTCAGAGAAGATATCCGCTCTCAACCCTCTCCATCTTTCTATCAACTTTCAACTTTCAACTTTCCCCATGTCCAACCGCATCGACTCCACCTTCGCCCGCCTCCGCGCGACCCAACAGAAAGCCTTCGTCGCCTACGTCGCCGCCGGTGATCCGGATTTTGAAACCTCGCTGGAAATCATCAAATCCCTCGCCGACGCCAGGGCCGACATCATCGAGCTCGGCCTGCCGTTTTCCGATCCGTTAGCCGATGGCATCGTCAACCAGATGGCCGCCGAGCGCGCGCTCAAGGCCGGCATGAGCACCGCCCGCTCCATCGAGCTCATCCGGCGCTTCCGCGAGACGCACCAGACACCCATCGTGCTCTTCACCTATCTGAATCCCATCTTCACCTACGGTTTCGAAGCCTTCCACCACGACGCCGCGGCAGCCGGTGCGGACGGCATCCTGCTGCTCGACCTGCCACCGGATGAAGCCGCCCTCAACAAGGACCTCGCCATCGGCGCCGGCCTCAAACACATCCGCCTCATCGCCCCGACCACGCCGCCGGAGCGCGTGAAAATCCTCGCCCAGTCGTCGGAGGGCTTCATCTATCTTCTATCAAGAACCGGCGTCACCGGTTCCCACGGCGCGCCCTCCGCCAACATCGGCGCGCAGGTGACCGCCATCCGCGAGTTCACCGACACCCCGATCTGCGTCGGCTTCGGCATCACCACCCCCGAGCAAGCCGCCGAAGTCGCCAAATCCGCGGATGGCGTGATCGTCGGCTCCGCCATCGTCAAACAAGTCGAGCTCCACCCGCAGAACGCCGCCCAGGCCGTCCGCGATTTCACGGCTCCACTCATTGCGGCCGCCAAGGGCTAACTCACGGAAAAACCGCCTGCGCCCCCTCCGCAGCCACGCAATCACTGGCAGCGACCATTCCGCACATTCCCTAAATTAGAGAGCGGCCCAATCCGGGCCGCCCTCTTTTATGACAGATTGTCACCTCTGCGTTCCCGGCGATCCGCAGGTTTCCCGCCAGCACTCAGATACACGCATGAAATGAATCCTCCTGACGCCCGGAAAATGCTGGCGGAGCACCCTTAAAATCGCCATATTGCACCTATGAAAGCCGTCAAACCACAACCGGAGAAATGCAAGACAAAGCCCGCGCCCCAAGCTCCGCTCTTCGGCCATCTCAAGCCTCTGCCGCAGAGCTTGTCGCTGGAGGATGCCAGATTGCAATTCCAGCAAAACAACCGCTTGGCGAGCTCACGCAAGCCCCGGTAGCGGAATACGCACTCAGTGCCAGCCCTGCGCAAATCGACTCCGAGGAGTCCAGTCTTTTGGAATGGGCGGAGAAAAACCATCGCATCTTCCCACCGGAAGAAATCACCGGGTTTGAACTGCAAGCCGGTCCTCAAGGTGGCGGATCCGAACACGACGCTTGGGTCGTGATGGGAAACGAAGCAAAAGTCGTCATCCGCCGCACCATCAACGACTCCTACGGTTTCCGCTTTTCCACCCCGTTCCAATACCTCCGCCGCATGGCGGAATTCTCTGCCCAGGTTCCTGCCGCCGCCGTAAGTTTTCTGGGCGTTTCGAGAAATGCCCGCGGCAACGGCGCCATTTGGACCGTCCAGCCCTATATCGAAGGCACGCACCCAACCCAGGCGGAACTCGTCGCCGACCTGAAACTCCAAGGCTGGCATCCCGCAGGCACTCTTCATAACCATCTCGTTTTCCAACACCTCCCCACGGGCAGCCGCATGCACGATGTCCATGCCGGAAACTTCATCCGCCAGAAAAACGGCATCCTGATTCCCATAGACGTCTTCTTTGAAGGCCTGCCCAATCCCCCAAGTTGACGATTTCCCGCCTGAACCGTATTCAAGGAATGTGGGCGTCCTTGGGCTGGCGTAGCCCCGCGAAGCCACCTAGCCCACAATCTTCCTCATCCCAAACCACCGCCCCACCACCCTCTTTTCTGATCACTGCTCAATTCTTCCTCCCTCTTCATTTCAGCATCTCAGCTTTTCAGCGTTTCAGCGTTTCAGCGTTTCAGCATTTTCCCATGCATTCCCTCAACGACATCGCCATCACCCAGATGCGACTCATGCTCGCCGCCAACAACGTCAAGAGCCTCAAATTGAATCCCACAAATGCCCGGAAAATGCCCTCGCTTAATCGCACGAAAACCTTCATTTTGCCTCTATGACCACTCACTTGACCGAGGAGGCAACTGTCAACCATCAGTTGACAGTTAATCCATTGAATCGAAAGGAGCCAGCCGCATGATTTTAGAAAATAAACTGAACATCACCAACCAAGTCGAACTGGCCCGCGCGGAGGAAAAAATCAGCAAGCGGAAAGCCAAGCAGCTTTATGACTCTGGCGATATTTCCCAAGCCGAAGTCGGCACCTTTGCGGGGCTCGCCTACATTCATGCTTATCTCTTTGGCGACATCTACGCCTTTGCCGGAAAAATTCGCGAGGTGAACATGTCGAAAGGCCATTTCCGTTTTGCCTCGCAAATCTACCTTCAGCCATCGTTGAAGGCGATTGATGCCATGCCGCAAAGCACCTTTGAGGAAATCATCGAGAAATATGTGGAAATGAACATCGCTCACCCGTTCCGCGAGGGCAATGGCCGTGCCACCCGCATCTGGTTGGATCTGATTCTCAAAACCGAAATCCAACAGGTGATCGATTGGAACATGGTGGACCGGGAAGATTACCTCTCCGCCATGCAGCGCAGCGTGGTCAAAGACCTGGAAATCAAAGCCCTGTTGCGCAACGCCCTTGCCGATCAAATCCATGACCGTGCGGTGTTTATTAAAGGCATTGATGTCAGTTATTACTATGAAGGTTACAGCGAATTCAAAACCGAGGAACTGTAGCCATGATGAACACAATGAAACAAAGCCAGTGGGAAATGGGACACAAGGTTGTGAAGCTCCACCACCCAAGTTGACGATTTCCCGCCTCAACCGTATTCAAGGAGTGTGGGAGTCTCGCCCACATCTTCCTCTTAAATTTCAGTGTTTCAGCTTTCAGAATTTCAGCTTTTACCACTCACTCTTCCTCTCCCCAAACCACCGCCCCAGCAGCCTCTTTTCTGATCACTGATCACTGCTCACTCG
>JAIFNK010000085.1 GCA_020047775.1 Akkermansia sp.
GGGACATCGGCTGGGAGAAAGTGTTGGAACTCGCCAAGCCAGGCCTCGCCAACGACGCCACCGTGGACCGCGCGGAGTTTGTCGGGCTGGTCAAGAAACTGCGGGGCGGGAAGGGACCCGGTGCGGGTGAAGCGGAGGTGATACCTGTGGAGCGTGACCGGTGAGCCGAACCCAAGGAGGGGCGATATCCGATCGCCCAGCCCATGAGGAGCCAATGAAGTGCGGCCTCCTCACCTCATTGGCATTTCATGGGCCCGGCGGACAGATTCCGCCGCTCCTTGATGGAAATTCACTCCTCCACCGCGAGGAATTCCGGCAAGCTTCCGCGCACTCCGGCGAGACGGGGATTCGCTTCCCAAATTCCCCGGTCGCCGAAGGTTCTGCGGGTCATCCGGTGCAAACTGTCGCCCGCACCGGTGGTGTCCGGGGAAATCCGCATCAGCGCATCGTCCGTGGCGGTTGCATTGATGATCCAGGAAAACACAAACCGGCTGTCCACCATGCCTTTTTTACTGCCCCAAGTCCGGACTTCCGGCATCCGCACGTCGCCCAGCCAAGCACCTTTGGCGTGCGGTCGCGAGACCCACCAACCGTCGCTGTAACGGACGAGTGTCTTCGTTTCCCGCATTTCAGCGACTCCGGCGAGCGCCTCGGTGCCCTTCGGGTAAATCGTCCAGCGCACCGGGGTGGCATGGAATTCGAAAACGCTGCGGTAGCCCACCCAGAACTCGTCGCCCCGGTCCACCACCGAGCGCCAGAACATGAGATTGCACGGGGAGGGGGATTCCATCCGTCGCTCGAATTTTTTCCCGCGCCGCGCCAGATCCGCTTCGAAACCGGACGATACCAGGAATTTCAATCCCAAGGCCAGCACCACATACCCCGCGCCGAGTCCGAGCCCCCACTTGCAGATCCGCCCGCGTTTCGACGGCGGCGGGAGCTTTTTACCCCGCGTTTTTTTTACCAGGGTTTCCGGAATCACCACCAAGCCGATCACCGCCGCGAGTAACGGAAGGGCGATCAGGAAATCACCGGGGTGCAGGAGATTGAAGCTGATCCGCTGGCTCGAAATCGGCCAAAACACCGCCGCTCCCTCGACCGTGAAACAATCCACCAGCAAATGCGCACTCCAGACCACCGCCACGAAGATTCCCGCCTGCTGCTGGCTGATTTTCTCCCGCTTCCAGAGCTTCGCCAGCCCACGGGCGATGCCCCATGACCCCAGTGCCATCAAGATCAACGAGTGGCTCGGCCCCCGCTGCCATGCCAGCTCGCGAGCCGAGTCCAGCAGCGGAAAGACCAGCACGTCCAGACTCGGCAGGATCCCGAAAAACGCCCCCCACGTCAGCGCCCGTTTGCCCAGACGCTTGCCCATCATCAGCTCTCCGATTATTGCGCCCAGCGCTGCCTGCGTGATCCAATCCACGGCGCGATCATGTCGGGAATTCCGCGATCGGAAACCTGAAATTGGCAATCGTGGAAAATCATTCCCGTCTGGAACCCCGGGATCTGCTCGGGGAAATATCGCCATGTCTTGACGCCGCCCCCACATCGGCAAGATGCTCCGCCCGCGATGAACGACACCACCCGCCCCTTTTCCAGTCCGCTAGTTGATGGCCCCGACCGTGCGCCGAGCCGCGCCATGCTTTACGCCGTCGGTTTCAAAAAAGACGATTTCACCAAGCCACAGATCGGCATCGCCTCCACCTGGAGCCAGGTCACGCCGTGCAACGTCCACATCGACAAACTCGCCATCGAGTCCGCCAAGGGCGTGGATGCCGCCGGTGGTAAGGGCATCATTTTCAACACCATCACCATTTCCGACGGGATTTCCATGGGCACCGAGGGGATGAAATACTCGCTCGTTTCCCGCGAGGTGATCGCCGATTCCATCGAAACGGTCGTCGGTTGCGAAGGCATGGACGGCTTCGTCGCGATCGGCGGCTGCGACAAAAACATGCCCGGTTGCCTGATGGCGATGGCCCGCATGAACCGCGCGTCCGTCTTCGTTTACGGCGGCACCATCCTTCCCGGCTGCGCCACCATCAAGGGCGAGAAAAAGGACCTCGATATCGTTTCCGTGTTCGAAGCCGTGGGTAAACATGCCAACGGTGAATTCACCGACGCGGAACTCGAAACCGTCGAGGCCAACGCCATCCCCGGCGCCGGTTCCTGTGGCGGCATGTACACCGCGAACACCATGGCCAGCGCCATCGAGGCGCTCGGCATGTCGCTCCCCAACAGCTCTGCCCAGAACGCCATTTCCGATGACAAGATGCGCGATTGCTTCGATGCCGGCGCCGCCGTGCTTAATCTCCTCAAGCTCGGCATCAAGCCGCGCGACATCCTCACCAAGAAGGCGTTCGAGAACGCCATCACCGTGCTCATCGCGCTCGGTGGCTCGACCAATGCCGCGCTCCACATCCCCGCCATCGCCCATTGCGCGGGCGTGGATATCACCATCGACGACTTCGAGCGCATCGGGAAAAACGTCCCCGTGCTCGCCGATCTCAAGCCGTCCGGGAAATACGCCATGTCTGACCTCGTCGCCATCGGCGGCACCGTCCCGCTGATGAAAATCCTGCTCGATGGCGGTCTGCTTCACGGCGATTGCATGACGGTCACCGGCCGCACGATGCGCGAGAACATCGAGAAATTCTGCACGCCCTACCCGGAAGGCCAGGAAATCATCCGTCCTCTATCCAATCCTATCAAAAAGGACAGCCACCTCCGCGTGCTTTATGGAAACCTCGCCGAAGGCGGCGCGGTCGCGAAAATTTCCGGCAAGGAAGGCGAGCTCTTCACCGGCAAGGCCCGCGTCTTCAATTCCGAAGACGACGCCATGCACGCCATTCTCGGCAAACAGATCACCAAGGGCGACGTCATCGTCATCCGCATGGAAGGACCGAAAGGCGGCCCCGGCATGCGCGAAATGCTCGGACCCACCAGCGCCGTCATGGGCATGGGCCTCGGCAAGGACGTCGCGCTCATCACCGACGGTCGTTTCTCCGGCGGCAGTCACGGATTTGTCGTCGGCCACATCACCCCGGAAGCCTTCCTCGGCGGCACCATCGGGATTCTCGAAGAAGGCGATCAGATCACCATCGACGCGGTGAACAACCGCATCGATGTGAACATTTCCGACGAGGAAATCGCCAAGCGCAAAGCTGCCTGGACCCAGCCCGCGCCGCGCTACACCCACGGCGTGCTGGCGAAATACGCCAAACTCGTCTCCACCGCCAGCGAAGGCGCGGTGACGGACAAGTATTTGTAATTCAATAAGGGGCAGGGACGTCTCGTCCCTGCCTTTGGGATATGAAGTGACCGGCTGAGGGGGCTGAAGGGCGTGGGCAGCCCAAGCAGTCGCCACGGTGTGGACTGCTCCGACATGTCGGAGCTTTCCCACTGGCCGACATGTCGGCCAGTGGGAAAGCGGGGACATGTCCCCGCAGTCCGAAAGAATGGAGCATGCTTTAGCCAAATTCCTCTGAGCCCCCGCCCGAATACTGCTGCAATCCCGCCTTGAATTGCCGGAAACGGCGTGCATCCTCGCCGCCCGCCCATGGCAGGACCTACTTTCCAAGCACTTCCAGGATTCCGCGACTTCACTCCCCGTGAATGCGCGGTCCGCAATTATTTGTTCGAGACCTGGCGCGGCGTGGCCCGCTGCTGCGGCTATGTCGAATACGAAACCCCTATCGTGGAGGACACCGGACTCTATTTGAAAAAAGCCGGCGGCGAGCTTTCGTCGCAACTTTTCCGCTTCGAGGACCAGGGCGGGCGCGATGTGACGCTCCGCCCGGAAGTCACCGCCTCACTGGCGCGGATCGTCGCCCAGCACCAGCGGGATTTCCCGAAACCGCTCAAGTGGTTCGAGATCGGCCAGTGTTTTCGCTACGAAAAGCCGCAGAAGGGCAGGGGACGCGAGTTCCACCAGTTCAACGTGGACATCCTCGGCGAGGCCGGACCGGCCGCTGACGCGGAACTGATCGCGTTGGCGATCGAGACGATGCTGGCCTTCGGTTTTGTCGCCGGGGACTTCATCGTCCGTGTGTCGGATCGCATGGCGTGGATCGATTTCGCCGAAGCCAACGGCATTCCCGAGGAAAGCATCCCGGATTTTCTTGGCATCATCGACAAGATCGAACGCGAAAAACCGGAAGTGCTGGTGCAAAAACTCGCCGCGTTTTCGCTCACTCCCGAAGGCGTTCGCGCCTTCATCGCCGATCCGGCGAACGCATCCGCCGCCTACCTCGCGATCCGCGAGGACCTCGCCGCCCGCGGATTCGCGGATTTTGTGGAGCTGGATCTCTCCATCGTCCGTGGCCTCGCTTATTATACCGGCGTGGTGTTCGAGGTCTTCGACGCGAAAAAATCCATGCGCGCCGTCGCTGGTGGCGGTCGCTATGACACCTTGATTTCGACGATTTCCGATGGAGCCGTGGACATGCCGGCGACCGGCTTCGCAATGGGCGACTACGTCATCCGCAACCTCATCGAGGAAACGACCCACGCCGCGATGCAGATGGAAGTCTGGCTCCAGCGCAACGCCGCCGCGTGTGACATCTACGTCGTCGTCGCGGATGAAACGAAGCGCCCCGAATCGCTGCGCCTCGTCACCAGCCTGCGCCGCGCCGGGATTTCCGTCGATTTGCCGATGGGAAATCCCAAGGTCGGCAAGCAATTCCAAAGCGCGGAAAAATGCGGTGCGCGTTTCGCCCTCATCGTTGGCGAGGAATATCCCGCGCTCAAACTCAAGATCCTCGCCAGCCGCATCGAAGAATCCGGCCACGCCGAAACCGCCATCGACTGGCTAACCGACCGCCTCCTCCAACCCGACGGGCCCCTTCTCGCCTGAAGAAATTTAACCACAGATTAACAGGATGAACGCAAATACGCAAAACTTCAGTTTCGCCGTGTCACACTGACTCCACCATCGGCTCCAAATTTCAATTCTTAATCCCATCTCTTCCATCTGCGTTCATCCTGTCCATCTGTGGTTGAACAAATCTTAAAATTTTCTCCCATGCGCACTCATCATTGCAACGAACTCCGCGACTCCCACATCGATCAAACCGTCACGCTCATTGGCTGGGTGAACTCCGCTCGCGACCATGGCGGTGTCATTTTCATCGACCTGCGCGACCGCGAGGGCCTGACCCAGTGCGTTTTCCATCCCGAGGAAAATCCCGAAGTCTCCGCTCTATCCCACACGCTGCGTGAAGAGGATGTCGTCCAGGTAACCGGCCGCGTTTCCAAGCGTCTTGAAGGCTCTGAGAATGGAAAAATCGCCACCGGTGCGATCGAGATCGTCGCCACCGGACTGACCATCGTCAACAAAGCGGATGTGCTGCCGTTCCAACTCGACAAGGAACTTTCCAACGAAGACCTGCGGATGAAATACCGCTATCTCGACCTGCGCCGCCCGCGCATGAACAAGAACATCCGCCAGCGCAGCGTGATCACCTCCGCCGCCCGCCGCTACCTCGACGACTCCGGTTTCTATGAAATCGAAACGCCGATTCTATCGAATCCGACGCCGGAAGGCGCGCGCGATTTCCTGGTGCCGTCGCGACTCAATCCCGGCCGCTTCTACGCCCTGCCGCAAGCGCCGCAGCAATACAAACAACTTCTGATGGTCGCGGGCATGGAGAAGTATTTCCAGATCGCCCGCTGCTTCCGCGACGAGGATCTTCGTGCCGATCGTCAGCCGGAGTTCACCCAGATCGACATCGAGGCCAGCTTCGTCAACCAGGATGACATCATCAAACTGGTCGAGGGTCTGCTAGGTTCGATGTTCAAGGCCGGCCTCGGCATCGAGGTGCCTGCCAGTTTCCCGCGCATGACCTACGCGGATGCGATGGACATCTACGGTTCCGACAAACCGGACACCCGCTTCGACATGAAGATCACCGACCTCGGCGACGTCTTCGCGACCACCGAGTTTAAAATTTTCCGCAGCATCCTCGACGGCGGTGGAGTGGTTAGGGCCATCAATGCCAAGGGCTTCGCCACCATCACCACCGGCCAGATGAACCGCCTCAACGAGATCGCGGTGCAGGCCGGACTCCCGGTGAAAAACCTCGCCTTCATCAAACTCGAAAACGGCGAATACAAGAGCCCGCTCTGGAAAATCTTCACCGACTCGGAAAAAGCCGACGTCGTTTCCAAGCT
>JAIFNK010000307.1 GCA_020047775.1 Akkermansia sp.
ACAAGACGCAGTTCCTGATCTGCGACACCGCCGGCCGCATCCACACCCGCCACAACCTGATGGAAGAGCTCGGGAAAATCCGCCGCACGCTCGCCAAGCAGGACGAAACCGCGCCGCATCTCACGCTGCTCGTCGTGGACGCCACCACCGGCTCGAACGCGATGAACCAGGCGAAGGAATTCCACAAAGCCAGCCCGCTCGACGGACTGATCGTGACCAAGCTCGACGGCTCAGGCAAAGGCGGCATCGCCGTGACCATCCACGACCAGCTCGGCATCCCGCCGCGTTTCCTCGGCACCGGCGAGGAGCCCGAGGCGTTTTCCATCTTCGAGAAGGAAAACTTCATCGCGGAGATTCTTTGATGGATCAATGCGGACTGGACAGGGTCCGGGGGCGGTTTCACGTTCCGCGCATGGATATGCAGAATGTGTTTGCCCCGCGGGGCGGGAAGGCGGAAGTGGAGGAAGGCGCGGATTTTTCCCCGAAATTCGACGCGGACGGGTTGATCCCGGCAATGGCGATGGACGCGACGACCCGGGAACCGCTGATGCTCGCCTACATGAACGAGGAGTCGCTGCGGCGGACGCTGGAAATCGGCGAGGCGGTTTATTGGTCGCGCTCGCGCAAGGAATTCTGGCACAAGGGGGCGACATCCGGGCACATCCAGAAGATCGTGGAGATCCGCACGGACTGCGATCAGGACGCGCTGGTGCTGCTGGTGGAGCAAATCGGAGCGGGTGCCTGCCATACCGGCCGGAACTCGTGTTTCTACCGAAAAGTGGTGGCCGGGACGACGAAACTGGAGACCACGGGCGGCGGAAAATCCTTCGATCCGGCGGCGGTTTATGGAAATCACTGAATTTCGATCAATTTCGCGGTTGCAATTGCCAAATCGATCCTCTAGCTCTCCCGCCCCGCGCGTCAGGGCACACGGCTTAGACAACGCAGGCAGCACATTCATTTTCCGCGAAGGAGGACCCCATGCACATCATTAAGAAGATCGAGTCAGAGCAGTTGAAGCAAGACGTCGCCGAATTCAACGTCGGCGACACCGTGAAGGTCCATTGCCGCGTGCAAGAAGGCAACAAGGAGCGGATCCAGATTTTCGCTGGCATCGTGCTCGCCCGTGGCGGCTCCGGCGTGAACGCCGCTTTCACCGTCCGCAAGATTTCCTACGGCGAAGGCGTGGAACGCGTGTTCCCGTTGCACACCCCGCGGATCGCGAAAATCGAAGTCACCAACCGCGGCAAAGTCCGTCGTGCCAAGCTGCACTATCTCCGCGAACGCGTCGGCAAGCGCGCCCTGCTCGTCAAGAGCGCCGGCAACAACTGATCTTTGGAGATCATTTCCTCAACACACCCCGCCCGGTTCACCGTGCGGGGTGTGTTGTTTTTCCGGCAAGTCCCGTGATTTCCGCTTTCCCGGCGTGAGAGACCGCGCCACGGTGCCGTCGTGCGCGTTCCGATTCCAGTTGTCATTCTGCTCGTCCTGGCGGTTGTCGGGGGCGTGTGGTTGGCGAATACCCGCCACATGGACTTCCTCACGCCTCCGTCTCAAGCGAAGCTGGACGAGATCCGCATCAAGGTGGAGTCCTCGCTGCCACGCGCGGACCAGGCGGATGACGTGATTTCAGAGCCGGTCGCCGTCGAACAACCGGAGGCGGTGCCTGTGCCCGTCGAGAAGCCCAAGCCCGTGATCGATTTGGGCGATCCTAGTGTTCCGGTGACCCTGCAAAGCTACGGCGATCGCTCGCCAAAAGGCCCCGCCCACCTCATCGAACTGGCAAACGCCCTTGAGGAAGCCAGCGAACCCCGGCGCGCCCTGCTTGCTTGGGAACGGGTGATGGATCTCACCAAGCCAGACGAATCCCAGGCGATCAACGCCATTTCCTCGATCAAGCGACTGCGGCCGACCTTGCCCGACTGGAACCTGAACCCGGAAGCCGCCCTCACAATCACGCTTCATGCCAGCACCGGGAAAAAACTGGCCAAAGCCCTGCCGCCCGTCCTCGAAGCCGTCGCCCGCGATTTGGAAAAAGCCTCGTCCGGCATCGTCAAGGTGAAGCCGGTGGTCATCGTCGGCAAAACCAACAGCTCGTCAAAAAAACCGACACCCGTCGCCCTCTGGCTCGCCGGGCCAGACAAAAAAACCAGCTCGACCGAGGTGGTGTCATTCACCATCGATTCCCCGGACAAGCTACGCCATGAAGCGCTGAGAACCGTGTTTTCATTGATTCAGAGCCAGATCGGCCGCTCCTCCACCTACACGCCGCCCGCGTCGCTCGCTGAAGCGGAGGATCCCCTGGAGGCGCTGAATTTCCGCGTCACCCGCCTTTGCTGGAGCGAATTCGCCGCAGCGATGAATCAACCTCAGAAAAAGCCCGCAAAGCCTTAATCCGCGCTAAGATTCTCTCGTTCCCAGTCGTTTCCCTCTTGGAAAGATGCATCTCCGTCAATTCATCCTCCTTCCCGTTTTAGCCACCTTGGCGCTGGCGCAAGACCCGTCGCCCCTGGGATCCAAGGCCGTGTCCGCGACGAACCAAGCGGTGGAGCCGGCCGTGACAAGGCTCGACGCCACGCGCTATCAGATTGGCGAGGTGATCTTCGACCAAAAGACCCGTGAAATCCGCTTTCCCGCGCAGGTGAACATGACCGAGGGGTTGCTGGAATACCTCGTCGTCCACCAGAACGGCAAAGTTCATGAGTCGCTGCTTTCCACCGATGTCTCACCCGCCCGGCTGAATCTCGCATTCAACCTTCTCCGGTATTCCCCGTCGAAGGAACTCTATCCACTGCCGAACGAAACCGGCGGCACTTCCAATAAATTTCCCGAAGTCCCCGCCAACGTGAAGGCCGCCGCACGGGTCAACATCGAGGTGGAATGGTCCCACGAGGGGAAAATCCGCCGTGTCCCCGTGAACGAGTGGATTCAACACGCGGTGAAAACCACCGCGATGCCCGCCGGGCCATGGGTCTATGGCGGTTCGGATTTCCACGAGGGAATATTCGTCGCCGAAACGACTGGCGATATCATTTCGATTTTCCTGTCGATGGCCGCACTCGTCAATTATCCCGGCGAAGACTACGAGGACGACACCGTCTGGATGCCTTTTCCGAAACGAGTCCCTCCCGAAGGAACAAAAGTCACCGTCATCATCGCTCCCTACCAGAACACCAAACCTCTCCCTAAACCATGAAACTTCTGTCATCTCTCATCATTCTCGGCACCGCCATCGGCTCCGCCGCCGAGAACAACCCCCTTCGCTACGAATCCCTCAAGCAGGAAATCCGCCAGTCGATCGCCCGTGGCAACGCCTGGCTGAAGTCCCAGCAAAAGCCCGAGGGCTATTGGGACGACGAAGGCATTCCCGCATTCACCGCGCTTGCCCTGACCGCCGCCACCCGCGACCCGGCCGTGAATCGCAAGGTCGCCCTTCCCGAGCACATCGAGAAGGGATTCAACTGGCTGCTTGCCCAGCAAAAGGAAGACGGCGGCATCTACAACCGGGGCCTCAGCGTCTATAACACCGCCACCTCCGTGACCGCCATGACCGCGACCCAACAGGAGAAATTCGAGCCCGCCATCGTCAAGGCGCGCAAGCACCTCATCGGCAGCCAGTGGGACATCGGCCAGAAAAAGGAAACCGACAACCTGAACGACGGCGGGGTGGGTTACGGCTCCAAAAACGACCACACCGACATGTCCAACACCTATCTCGCCATCGAGGCGCTCGCGCTTTCGAAAAAGGTGGTCGAAGACGGGAAATTCGGCGACCAGCCGGACCTCGACTGGGATGCCGCAGTGACCTTCCTCTCCCGCTGCCAGAACCTGGAGCAAACCAACGACCAGAAATGGGCGTCCAGCGATCCCAAGAACAAAGGCGGGTTCATCTACGCCCCGGGCCAATCCAAAGCAGGTGAGGACAAGCTCCCCGACGGCCGAACCGCCCTCCGCTCCTACGGTTCCATTTCCTACGCCGGACTGCTCTCGTTCATTTACGCCAAGGTCAGCGCCGACGATCCGCGGGTCATCGCGGTGAAGGAATGGCTGGGCAAGAACTATACAACCTCGGAAAACCCGGGCATGGGCGCGCAAGGAGTCTATTATTACTATCAGACAATGTCCAAGGCACTCTCCGCGGCCAACATCAACATGCTCAAACTCGAAAACGGAACCGAAGCCGACTGGCGCAGGGATCTCGGCGAGAAGCTGCTAGCCACCCAGCGCGAGAACGGATCCTGGGTCAATGACAACGGCCGCTGGATGGAATCGAACCCGGTGCTGGTCACCGCCTACACCGTGCTCTCGCTGGAGCAGATCTACGATTCCATCCCGGAATAATTCTTACGGAGCGCTGGCTTTAGCCGGCCAGTGATCCAACGAACCGTGAAGTGTAAGACTCGCCGACTGAAGTCAGCGCTCCGTTAGTATGAAATTAGTTTTCCTTCTCCTCACCTGTTCGCTCGTCACCCTCCATGCCGAAGTCATCGAGGAATCCATCGAATCCGCCGGAGTGAAGTTCCGCGTGGTTCGTGTGGATCCCACGCAGGTCAAGCTGGCGTGGAACGACGAAAGTGGAACCCCGTATCGAACCTTCGACCGCGTGCAGGCCGCCTTCGCGAAACAGGGGAAGACCGTGAAATTCATCATGAACGCCGGCATCTTCGAACCCGGCGGAATTCCCAGCGGCCTGCACATCGAAGGCGGAAAAATACTCCGGCCGATCAATCTGGCGGACGCGCCCGGCAATTTTTTCCTGAAACCTAACGGCGTCTGCACCTTGACCGGCGCAGCCCCGTCCACCGCATTCATCGGCACCTGCGCGGCATGGGAGAAACATTCCACCGGCAAGGAATCCTGGGGCATCCAAGCCGGGCCGATGCTGCTCATCGACGGCCAGCGACATCCGGCATTCCGCGACGGATCCGCCAGCAAACTGCACCGGAACGGCGTGGGCGTGGACGACAAGAAGCGTTTGGTTTTCGCCATCACCGAAAAAGGCGGGTTGGTGAATTTCTGGGACTTCGCCGGGCTGTTTCTCAAGCTCGGCTGCAAGAACGCGCTGTTCCTCGACGGGGATATTTCCCAAATGGCCGTCAATTCGGACAAGCCGGTCGAGAGCAATCGCTTCGGCGCGATGTTTGTCGTCGCCGAGTGATCGCTTCTTGATTCCGCGCAGCGGAATTCCGAAGGTGACCGCCAGTGACCACCCACACCGCACCGCTCACTCCCGCCCAGGCGGACACCCTACGCCAAGTGCTGGAGCGTCAGGGATTTGATTTCGAAACAAAACCCCACGCCCTCTTTTCCGCCCGCAAGGGCAAGCTCAACGTCACCGTTTATGAAAAGGGCCCCAAGGTGCTGGTCCAGGGCAAGGACACGGAGGATTTCATCCGCTTCACGCTCGAACCGGAAGTCACCGGCGTCGCGAAGTTAGGCTACGAGGAAATTCTCGAACCCGATAAATTCGAACCACACTTCGGCATCGATGAGAGCGGCAAGGGCGACTATTTCGGCCCGCTCGTCATCGCCGGTGCCTACACGGACGCCGCCATCGCCCGCCGTTTGATAGAAGCCGGCATCATGGACTCCAAGCGCGTCACCAGCCCGGCCCGCATCCGCCAGCTCGCCGCGGTCATCCGCTCCACGCCCGGCTGCACCACCGCGGTGATCGCGATCGGCCCCGAGCGCTACAACTCGATGTTCGCCTCGTTCAAGAACCTCAACCGCCTGCTCGCCTGGGGTCACGCCCGGGCCATCGAGACACTCGCCGCCGCCCGCCCCGACTGCCCGCGCACCCTGAGTGACCAGTTCGCCCGCCCGGAAATCCTCCAGCGCGCCCTCAAGGAAAAAGGTCTCACCCTCCAACTCGACCAGCGCACCAAGGGCGAATCCGACACCGCCGTCGCCGCCGCCTCCATCCTCGCCCGCGAGCGGTTCATCGACTGGATGGACAAAACCTCCGCCGCGTGCGGCATCAAGCTGCCTCTCGGGGCCTCCGACGCAGTCATCCAAGCCGCCCGGGAGCTGGTCGCGAAAATGGGCCCCGACGCCCTCGCCAAAGTCGCCAAACTCCATTTCAAAACCACCCACGCCGTGCTGGGAAAACCCCCAACAGCGGACGCCGATTAGATATTCAGGGCGAACTTGTTC
>JAIFNK010000156.1 GCA_020047775.1 Akkermansia sp.
TAGGTGAATTTTTTCAAACCCGCGCCGGTGACGGTGACAGGGTTTGCGCCATCGCCCTCGGTGAAGTGGCGCGGGGCGCGGGTTTCGATGATGTTTGAGTTGTCATCGTAGAGGGTTTCCGAACGGATTTCCTCCGGGGTGCCGAGGGCGCGGATGGTCAGGGTGTTGCGTCCCATGGCGTCGTATTTCATCGATACGGTCCCAAATAACAGACATCTGCGGGTGATGGCCATGGATAGGGATCATGGCGTGATCGCAAACGGGTTCCTCAAATCAAGTCCGACGATGTGCTTGAAATCATCCACGTTCCGAGTCACGAGCGGGATGTTGTATGCGACGGCGGTGGCGGCGATGATCGCATCACCCAGCTTCATCTTCTTCTGTTGCCGCAGTTGGACCGCTTGCTCGATGACCTCATCGTCCAGCGCATAGGTAGGGCTGGCATTAACGAATTCGAGAATAGCTGTCTCTTCCTCTGGAGAAATGCCAGCGAACCCGAGTGCCTCGATGCGCGTCACGCTCGCAATTGCCGCGTCGGGATGGGACGTCCAAGAAGTGAGCCAGCCTCCGCCGGGCTGGCATGCGTAGATGACGATGTTGGTAGCCAGGAGCATGACCTCAATCCCGGCCCGGCAGCGGGCGATCCTCGCGCATTTCGCGTTGCCATGCAACCGGCTCGGCAATGTCACGGTATGGATTGAGTTTCCGGATTTCCTGCAGTGCCGACTCGCGCCTCGCTATCATTTCCGGCGAGGCGGTGAGCTTCCCGCGCTTTGGCTTTTCCTCCACCGATTCCACCGTCATCAGAACATGCGCCCGGCCCGGCTTGAGCCACGCCGGCAGGGGCGAAAGCAGCCGCACGCTGCCATCGGCTCCGATCTCGATGTCTGTTTCCAACGTATTCATGTCATGAGAGTAGCGGGGGTTCGGAAAACGTAAAGGCTGCATGTTCCGCCATAGGAAAGAAGATGAATGGAGGCAGGTCTCTCCGTTTCACACAAATGTTGTTTCTTGAGGTCGAATCTGATTTTCGTTCATCGGGTGGAGAGCGTTTTCACATGGGGAGAGGCGACGAGTTTCCGGTCACAGGTGAGGCTTCGCCATTCCCGCGGGCGGTGCGCATGAGTTCGTAGCCTAACTGGAGGTGGAGCCGGAAGCCGGGAGAGCTTGGGTTTTGAGAATGGGGGCGCGGGCGGCTTTTCACAACGCAGGGCATGGCAGGATTCCGGCAAGGGTGGATTTCATGGATGCCTTGGCGGTTTGCTGGTCGTGGTGAGACTGGAGATTGAGCCAGACATCGGCGGGCCAACCGAAGTAGCGTTCGAGGCGCAGGGCGGTGTCCACGGTGAGAGAGCGCTTGCCTTTTACGATCTCGTTGATGCGCCGGGGCGGGACGCCAATGTCCTTGGCGACGCGGTATTCCGAGAGGCCTAGTGGAATCAGGAAATCCTCGCGCAGAACTTCGCCAGGATGAATGGGTGCGTGCGTTTTCATGTTGGATTCAGTGGTGATCGACGATTTCGACTTCATGGGGTCCGTCCGTTTTCCAGCGGAAGCAGACGCGCCATTGGTCATTGATGCGGATGGAGTGTTGGCCTTTCCGGTTGCCCTTGAGCGCTTCGAGGGGATTGCCGGGCGAGACGGCGAGATGGTTGAGTTCGGTGACGGCGTGAACTTGGGCGAGTTTCCGCAGGGCGAGGCGTTGGATGTCCGGCGGGAACGACCGGGTTTTCCGTTCCTCGAAGAAGAGGGCGGTTTGCCTGCAAGCGAAGGAGCGAATCATCAGGTCAAGGCGATAGTAACGTGCGGCGTTAAGCTGTCAAGATGGAGTTTCATGCCGACTCACATTGCTCCATCTTCTAAAATGGGGATTTCGACATTTCCCATTCGCTCCAAAGCCGCAGCGGGTTGGTCCAATTTCCCGCTTCAGGAAATGGGGGCGGTGAGGTGGTGTCAATTCTCCACCGGGTCATGAAATGCATAACATTCTCGAAGCCTTGGCATTTCTGTCCGCCGATGGGCAGAATGCGACGGTCACAGACACGCCGCTACAATTTTGAACGCTCATGAGATTTGAACCACCCTCTGATCCGCGGCAAAACCGTGTGTGCATCGACCTCACGACCACTGATCTACTCGGCCGGAGACCGGATGGGCAATGGATTGTTTTTGTGGAGGATCTGCCAATTCTGCCGATCCCGAAGTGCGTGGAGGTGACGAAGGAGTTCATCGCCATCGATGGCTGGCTGTTTCCGCTCCCGTATGTCACGAGAAGTCTGCTGGTGTGGCTTCAGCAGACGTTTATCCGCTGGTCGAAAGAAGATGACAGCGAGAAGAACAAGGAGTGGATCAATGGCCTTGTGAAGGCGTTCGAGGATGGCGTAGCGGGGAAGCTTTGACCTCTTCATCCCCGGCGGCCAAGGAGCATGGGGCGTTCATCACGACCGACTGCATCCGGGTCTAAGAAACGGCGATAGGAACTTCCCAAACCTTTCACTAGGAAGATTTGGTCTCGCGCAAAGCCGCGGAGGCGCAAAGGGAGACTGGGGGCTTCGGTGCATTTTGGGTAGGTGAAGCTCCGCTTCTCTCAGCCCGTCTTGAAAACTTTGCGTCTTTGCGCCTTTGCGCGAGTCCCTCTTCAGTCGGGCGGCCGGGGTCAATCCTTGGAAGTCCGGAGCAGGCGCGGGGAGTTGAGGATGACTAACAAAGTCGCGCCGGTGTCCGCCAGAATGGCCGGCCACAGCCCGGCGATGCCGAGGAAGGCGAGGATCAGGAAAACCGCCTTGACCGCCGGGGCGAAGATCACATGGAAGCGGACGATGCGCAGGGTGCGGCGGCCGGTTAGGATGAGCATGACGACCTTTTCAACACCGGCGGCGTGAATGAGGCGGAGTGCCTCGACGACCTCCGGGCGCAGCTTGTCCTCTCCCGGCGCCTACCGGTGGCGTTTGCGATGGGCTGCCAGCCAGAAACGCACGAGCAAACGGCGACGGACGCGCAGATCGACCGGGAGGTGTATGCGCTCTACGGCTTGAACGAGAAGGAGAACAAGCTGGTGGAGGCATAAGGAGTGGCGACCTTACTGTCGCCATCAAGACCGGGGTTGCCCGCGACAGGAATGTCGCAACTCCTTATTGAAGTGGCCGGTGTCAATCGCTGGAAGTCCTAAGCAGGTGCGGAATCGCTGTGCCGTGGGACGACAGATCTACCGCGTGGCAACAATTCGCCGCCATGGTGGAGATGGCGACGGATTGGGCATGCATGCGGAATCAGTGCAGGTGCAGTTCGAATCGCTCGGTGACGGCTTTGGCGTCGGGAGCGGTTTTGATCGTGAGGATGATCGGCACGTGGGCACCTGCGGGAAGCGCCTTGTCAGCGATGAGGACATTGGCATCCTTGTCCTTGCCTTTGGTGAAAGCGAGCTTGGTGGGAGCGGAACGTTCTCCTGCGATGCCGGTAATGCTCTGTTCGCCAAGGGCGGTGGCCTTGTTCTGCTTGTCGAGGAAGATGACACGGGCTTTGCGTTCCTTGTCCGCAGTGACTTCGATGGAGAAGCCGGCTTTGGACTGAATGACGTGGCCGCCATTCGGGCCTTTGCTAACGTTTTCCTCGTGTTTGTGTTGCTTCTCCTTTCCGTGATCGTGATCATCTGCGGCGAAGGCCAGCGGGCTGGCGAACAGGGCGAGGATGGCGGCGCTTAGTTTCAGTTTTGTTTTCATTTTTTGGTTTGGTTTGGTTGTGGAATTCGGGGTGATTGTTTTCAGTGGGTGGCGGGCGCGTTGAGGGCTAGAGCCTTGGCGGCGGCCTTTTTGCCGAACATGCGGAAGACGGCGGGAGTGACGGCGAAGTCGAGCAGGGTCGAGCTGACCAGGCCACCGACGATGCAGATGGCGACGGGGCTGAGGATTTCCTTGCCGGGTTCTCCCATGGCGATGACGAAGGGGATCAGTGCGATTCCAGCCGATAGCGCGGTCATCATGACGGGGACGAAGCGTTCGAGCGTGCCGCGTTCGATCATGGCATAGGTGAAACCCTCGCCCTCGTGTTTCATCAGGTGGAGGTAGTGGGAAATCATCATGATGCCGTTGCGCGCGGCGACGCCACCGACGGCGATGAAGCCGACCAGGGTGGCGATGCTGATGTTTCCGACTAACAGCCATGTGAGCGCGAGGCTGCCCATCAGCGCGAGCGGCAGGTTGATTAGCACCTGGAAGGCGAGGATAAGGCTGCGGAAATAGGACCAGAGCAGCAGCACGATCACCACCAGGATGCCCGCGAAGAGGATGGCGATGCGTTTGGCGGCGGCCTGCTCGGCGCGGAAGTCGCCTTCGTAACTGATGAAGTAACCTTCCGGCAGCGTCACCTGTGCGCTGACTTTTTCCTCAAGCTGTTTTACCAAGGCCCCGGCATCGCGTTCGCTGGGCTTGATGGAGACCACATAGCGGCGCAGGGTTCTTTCCCGATAGACCGAACTGGGGCCGGCGGCCTCGCGCGCATCGGCGACGAGCTTGAGCGGGATGTGGTCGCCGGTGATGGTGTGGATTGGCAGTTCGCGGATGGTTTCGGCATCGCCGCGCCATCTTTCCGGCAGGCGGATGGCGAGGTCGATGACGCGTTGGTTTTCCCGGAGCTGGGCGACGATGGAACCGCCTAACAGAGTTGAGAGTTCCGAGTTCAGCTCGCCGGGGGAGACGCCGTGCGCGAGGGCACGCTCGCGGTCGAGTTCGATGCGGAGCTGGGGAATCTGCGCCTGCATGTCGAGCTTGGCATCCTCCAGGCCGGGAATGGTTTTGGAAATCTTCTGCACCTGTTCGCCGAGGTGGGTGATGGTGGCGAGGTCGGGGCCGAAGATTTTCACCGCCACCGGCGAGGTCACACCGCTGAGCAAGTGGCTGATGCGGTGGGACAGCGGGCCGGAAATGGTGCTGAAGGTGCCGGGCACGGTTTTGATGCGACTGCGCATGTCGTCGAGTATCAGCTTGAGCGGGCGGCCTTTGCCGTCCCTCTTGAAGTCGATGTCGAACTCGACGTTGTTGACGGGCACGACGTGGTCGCTGCGTTCGGCGCGGCCGATCCTGCGTCCGATGTGAAGGACTTCCGGCACCTGGCGGATCTGATCTTCGACGGCTTTGGAAATGATTTCCATTTCCGACAGCGAAGTTCCCGGAGCGGCTCCTGTCGTGACGACGGCGGTTTCCTCGTGGAAGGCGGGAAGGAAATCGCGGCTCATTTGTGGAAAGAGCATCAAGGCCAGCGCGAGCAGCATGGCGACCGCGGCGATGATGATGACCGGTTGGCGCAGGCTGAGTCTCAGGATGGTGTTCTTCAGAAACCACTTGAGGCCCCGCACGAGGCGGCCGTCATTGTGGCCGTGGGATGGAGAAGTGTGGGGACAGGATGTCCCCACGACGGACTGGGACTGCAAGTCCCAGCCACGGCTTGAGAGCAGGAATGAGCAGAGCACCGGGATGGCGGTCAGCGAAACCACGAAGGACGCGACCATGCTGATGATGGTGGCGATGGCGATGGGAGCGAAGAGTTTTCCTTCCACTGCGGTAAGCCCTAGCAGCGGGATGAAGACCAGCACGATCAGGATGGTGGCGTAGAGGATCGAGTTCCGCACCTCTCCGGAAGCGAGCGCGATGAGTTCGAGCTTCGGCAACGGTTCCTTGAGTCGGGCGTTTTCACGCAAGCGGCGATAGACGTTTTCCACATCGACGATGGCGTCATCGACCACCATGCCGATGGCGACGGCGAGACCGCCGAGGGTCATGCTGTTCACACTGAGATCCAGCCAGCGGAAGGTCAGCAGGGTGACGGCGAAGCTCAGGGGCATGGCCATCAATGTGATGAAGCTGGTGCGGAAATTCATGAGGAAAAGCAACAGCACCAAGGTGACCATGACCGCTCCTTCGACGATGGCTTTTTTGAGGTTGCCGATGGCACTGTCGATGAAGTCACGCTGGCGGAACAGCACTGTGGCTTCCACGCCTTCGGGCAAGGTGGGTTTGAGTCCTGCGATGGCGGCCTCGATTTGTTCTGTGAGTGCGATGGTATCAAAACCGGGTGCCTTGATCACACTCATGATCACGCCGGGGCTGCCACTTACAGCGGCTTCACCGCGTTTGGGTTCGGTGCCCCAAGCGAC
>JAIFNK010000004.1 GCA_020047775.1 Akkermansia sp.
GCAATGGTGGCACGGCCAAGCTGCGCATGAACGCCATCACTCGCAATGCGGGCGGGAGCATTACCTTCCTCGATGGCACCGTGGCCGATACCGACCGCACCAACACCAACGGCATCCTCGGCGGCTACGCCACCGTCGGCGGCGACTGGGCTGTCAACAGCACCAATGGCACGGACGGAGCCATCATCGCGCTCTCTTCTTACGACACCTGGACCAACAGCGGAGGAGTATCGACCGCAAACTACCTGCTGACTTCCGGAGATACATTGGGCGGAGCACTTGCCGCCAACTCATTGAAAATCTCCAGCATCGGTCTTGACCAGACGCTCGACCTTGCAGCCAACAACCTCACCATCACCACCACCAGCGCCACCGCGCTCGGCGGTGTCCTCTACACCGGCGGAGCTTTTGGAAAATACACCATCAACGGCCCCGGTGCGCTCCTTGCCTCAAGCATCACCGGAGAACTCGTGGTCAATACCCATGACGGAACGCTCATCGTGAACGCGCCCATCGTCACCAGCGGAGCGACCGCCGGGCTTCTCACAAAAAGCGGCAACGGCAGCCTCGTTCTCGGCGGCACCAGCGTCTATACCGGTGCCACCCGCGTCGCCAGCGGCAAGCTCTTTGTGAACGGCAGTCTTTCGAATGTCAGCGCAGCGTTGACGGTCGATCCCGGAGCCACACTCGGCGGTTCGGGAACCGTCGTCCGCAACATCACCATCGCCAATGGCGGCAAACTCGAGTTCACCCTCGGCACACCCGCCGCCAGCCACGTTCCGCTCACCCGCGGTTCCACCAGAACCATGGCCTTCTCCGGTTCCTCCGTTCTCACCATCACCGCAGGCGCTGGAGCAGCCCCCGGTCTCTACACCCTCATCACCGGTGGCAACAACATCACTGGCTCCGCTCCCGCCACCGTCATCCTGCCACCCGGCTGGACCGCAGACGCGCCGGTGATCTCCACCAACCAACTGCGCATCAACATCACCAACGTCGTCGCGCCTCCCAACGCCTTGCCGCTTTGGAGTGGAAATCCGCTCAACCAAGGCAACATCAACGAGGATGTCCCATACAGTGCCTCACTTGTCGCCAATGCCTACGATTCCAACAACGATCCGCTGACCTTCGCGAAAGTGAGCGGCCCCGCATGGCTCAACGTGGCCGCGGACGGCACTCTCTCCGGCACTCCGACTAACAGCGATGTCGGCACCAACAGCTTCACGGTCGACGTGAGCGATGGCATCGGCGCTCCGGTCGAAACCACGCTCAACATCACGGTGGTTAACACCAACGACACGCCGTCATGGGCCAGCAATCCGCTCAATGGCCCCGATGCCACCGAGGATGCCGCTTACAGCCAGAACATGGCGACCGCCGCCTCGGACGTCGATACTGGCGCAGTGCTTGTTTTTGCGAAAGTGAGCGGCCCATCGTGGCTCGACGTTGCCGCCAACGGCATCATCTCCGGCACTCCGCCCAACGCAGATGTGGGTCTCAATGCCTTCACGGTCAGCGTGAGCGATGGCATCGCCGCACCGGTCGAGACCACACTTCAAATCACCGTCATCAATACCAATGACGCGCCCGTTTGGACAAGCAACCCGGTGGTTGGTGCGGATGCCTTCGAGGACAGCTCCTACTCCGGCGGCCTTGCAGGCACCGTGGTGGATGTGGATACCGGAGCCTCATTGATCTTCGCGAAACTCAGCGGCCCGGCGTGGCTGAACGTGGCCTCCAACGGCGCACTCTCAGGAGTTCCAATCAATGCCAACGTCGGCGCAAACAGCTTCACGGTGAGCGTGACCGACGGCATCGCAGCAGCAGTCAATACCACGCTCAACATCACCGTCATCAACACCAACGACACACCGGTAGCCCTGGCCCAATCCGTTTCCACCGAGCAGGAAACCGCCCTGCCCATCATGTTGGCAGGAGCCGACATGGACGGCGATCCGCTCACCTATACCATCGTTTCGCCTCCGGCCAATGGCACCCTGAGCGGCACCGCGCCCAACGTCACCTACACACCTGCCGTGAGTTACATCGGCCCCGACAGCTTCACCTTCAAGGTCAACGACGGCACGGTTGATTCCAACATCGCGACCATTACGATCACCGTGACCCGGACCAACGAAACGCCGGTGGCGGTGACCCAATCCGTCACCACCGATGAGGACGTCGCTCTCCCGATCACGCTTACCGGAACCGATGCCGACAGCGACCCGCTCACCTATGCCATCGTCACCCAGCCCGCGAACGGCACGTTGAGCGGCACTGCGCCCAACGTGACCTACACGCCTTCGGCAAACCACAACGGCTCCGACAGCTTCACCTTCAAGGTCAACGACACCTTGGAGGATTCCCCGCTGGCGACGGTCTCGATCACGGTCGCAGCGGTCAACGATGTCCCCGTCTTCACCGCTAACCCCATCATCCTCGCGGGAATCGAAAACGTCGCCTATAACGGCCAGACGCTCGCCGGCAGCGCAACCGACGTCGAATCAGGCACGCTGATTTACTCGAAACTCAGTGGCCCGGCTTGGCTCACCATCGCATCCAACGGCGCACTCTCCGGCACGCCGCCGAACGGTTCGGCAGGCCTCAACTCCTTCGTCGTCCGCGCCACCGACGGCGCTTCCGCCACCGCCGATGCCACGCTGGAAATCACCATCGCGTTCGGTGATCGCATCTGGGCCAATTCCTACGTCACCTCGCTGGACGTTTTCGCGCCTACGACCGTCATTTCATCCCTCAACTTCCCATCCTTCCTGGACGGTCCTCTCACCGGCACCTCCAGTTTCACCCATTCCGGCTATTTCGGCGGCCAGTCATCGTTCATCAACAACGCGGACAATACCTTCGACGGCAACATCAATGTGAATGGTGGCACCCTCCGCATCGCCGGCAACCCCTTCACCACCTCCGGCGGCGGTTTCGTCGCTGGTAGCATGACGGCCTCCGACACCATCACCATCAATCGCGCCGGCACCTTGACCATCGATGACAACGTGACCGGTGGCTACACCGCCAACCGCTTCGGCACCAGTGGCAACCGCCCGCCCGTCAACCTCGCCGGTGGCACGATCAATCTCAGCGGCCTCAACAATGCCACCAGCTCGGTCCAGACCTTCGGTGCGCTCACTTCAAGCTCCGGCCAATCAACCATCAACGTCACTCGTAACAACGCCGGTGTCCCAACCCTGGTCTTCGATAGCCTGGCGATCAACAGCGGCTCGCTCCTGACCTTCACCGGCACCGCACTGGGCACCGGCACCGGCGATGCACGCATCACCTTCAGCTCTGCACCGACCTTGACCAATGGCGTTCTCGTCGGCGCACGGTTCTATAGCGGCACTAACGGCACCGGCTCTTTGGCCACCTATGGAGCAAACGGCGTGACAGCGCTATCTACATTCGAGGTGAATTCGAGTAACATCAATGGTGCCACCGCTACCCAAAACGTTTATCTTCCCAACACTGCTGCTCCAACGACACTGACTGGGGATACGACCATCAACTCGCTGACCCACAATGGCAACGCCGGCTGGAACTTGGGCGGGTTCAAACTGACCATCGGCAGCGGCATGTTCGTGAGGACTACAAATAACTCCGACCCGAATATCACGAACGGCACGCTGACCGCCGGCAACGGCACCGATGACATCGACCTGAACATCATCGTCGCGCAGAACAACATGACCATCGGCGCCGTGATCGCTGACAACGCATCCAGCGCGGTCACCTTGGTGAAAAGCGTGGATGGACACAATTTGACGCTGAATAACAACACCACGAACAACACCTACACCGGGGGAACCTCCGTGGTGGGTGGCACGCTTATCACCGGCGCCACCGCCAACAGAACCTACCTCGGCACCGGTAAGGTGACCGTGGATGGCACTGCCCAGCTGACACTCGGCGCGATCGGCGCAACCTCAAATGCCACCGGCGACGACTTCACCGCCACCAACGGTGCCAAGATCCAAATCTCAAGTGGCAACCACGGCACCGTTGATACCTTCAACATCGGTGCCAACAGCATCATCGCCGGTGCTTCTGGTTCGGGCACCGGCCTCGCCAGCCTCACCCGTGAAACCAATGCCACCCTCGCGGCGGGCGCGATCATCGGACACAGCACTGGTCTGACTGCCGCGCTTAATTTGACTACCGGCACCATCAAGAGCCTCGGCACCTCTGCGGATGTGTATTACGGACTCGCCGCCGCCCAGAACAATGGAAGTGGCAGCATCAACATCGGCAACGGCACGGCGTTCAGGGGCATCAGCACCGACCGCAGCGCACAAGCTTGGCAACAAGGCACCATCAACATTGCTTCAGGCACAACAAGCGTCGATTTCCAAGGCCATGCAACGAATGCAGCTCCCGTGGCGCTGACTCTCGGCAACGGAGCAACTGGCGGTCAACCAGTGATCACCTCTGCCGACACGGGCACCGTGGACATCAATGCCCGCGGAGCCCTCACGATCAACGACAGTACGGCAACCTTCGGTAACACCGGTTCGGATCAAAACATCCGCTTCGTGGCAACGGCGGGGTCCACCCTCACCGTCACTGCCGCCACCGGCATGGGCAGCGGCACCGGCATCGCCAGCGCCCTCGTCAACAACGGCGGCATCCTCGCGATCGGCAACTCAGAGGCACTTAACGGCGCGGTCACAGTGGAAGTCGGCGGTAAGTTCAACGCCAACCAGGCATCCCTCACCGGTGCCGGCACACTTACCTTCGACGCAGGTTCCATCATCGACCTCGGCGGCGTCACCGGCTTCAGCGGAACTCAAGCCGACGCGGCCACCGTCAACGCAGGCACCATCGTCCGCCTGAACGTGGGCAGCTTTAACGGAGTGACACTCGATGGTGTCCTGAGTACCAAATCACCGATCTACCAAGTATCCGGTGATAATCGCACCGCAGCGAATCCAGGTGTGGCAGGCACGACGATCCTGACGCTTAACAAGAATGGCTCCGGTGTCGGTGGCATCCTGACCAATGATCTTGCTGCCCGGACCTTGGGTAGCACCGCCAACGGCAAAATCACCCTCGGTGCCAATGGCGGCGTCATCGCCGCGACCTCCAACACCACGTTCACCGTAAGCGAAAACGTCGACGGCGCTGGCACACTGACGATCGGCACCACCGACATCATCGACGGCGCTCCGAAACTCGGCACCGTGAGCCTCGGCTCCGCCAACACCCACACCGGCGGCACCATCGTCAATGCCGGCACCCTCACCATGGGCCACGCCTCCGCACTGGGCTCCACTTCCGGCTCACTCACTGTCAATAGCGGGACGCTGAACATGGCAGGCAACAGCCTGACCGTCGGCAATCTCACCGGAACCGGCGGCGTGATCAGCGGCACCGCTAACGCCCGCACCTTGACCATCGGCCAAGGTGACTCCGGCGGCGGTGACTACGCTGGTTCGATCCAAAACGGAACCGGCGGCAGCACCCTCCTCACCAAGACCGGCACCGGCACCATCACCCTCTCCGGCACCAACACCTACACCGGAGCCACGGCGATCAATGCCGGAACGCTCCTTATCAATGGCAATCAGCCATCGGCCACCGGAGCCGTCACCGTAGCTGCCACCGCCACCCTCGGCGGCACGGGAACGATCGGCGGAAGCACGACCATCGCCGCCACCGGGAAGTTAGAGTTCGACCTCAGCACCGCCGCCGCCAGCCATGACAAACTTGAATTGGCATCTACCAAGACTCTCACGTTCTCCGGTGCCTCGGTGCTCACTATCACTTCGAGCGGCGGAGCATCTCCCGGCATCTATACTCTTCTTACCGCCCCCGGTGGCATCACCGGCAGCGCACCTGCCACCCTCAACCTTCCAAACGGATGGGTGGCGAGCGTTTCGAAGGTCGGCAACGACCTGCAGCTCAACGTGACTTCCACTGGCAGCGTGGAGATTGACCACTTCGCCATTTCCTCCATCGCCCCACTGCAAACCGTCGGCACTCCCATCACCGGCATCACGATCACCGCGCAGGATGCCGCCAATCAAACCGCCACCTCCTTCACCGGCACCGTCACCTTCGGTGGCACGGCGGGCATCACCGGCACCTCGGCCAGCTTCGTCGCGGGCGTGCTCAGCGGCGT
>JAIFNK010000147.1 GCA_020047775.1 Akkermansia sp.
CGCGCGCAAGGCCGTCGCCATGTTCGCCAAGGTCAACGTCCCTATCCTCGGACTGATCGAAAACATGGCGTGGTTCGAGTGCGACGCCGGGAAAAAATACCACATTTTCGGCAAGGAAGGCGGCGTCCGCGAGGCGGCGGATATGAACGTCCCGCTGCTAGGACAAATCCCCATCGACATCGAGACCCGCGAACGCGGCGACAGCGGGGCCCCGGTCGCCTTGGTGGAACCTTCGAAAAACAAGGTTTCCGCAGCCTTCCACGCCCTCGGGGCAAACCTCCGCACGAAGCTGCCGGCCATCTAACCCGCCTCCTCCCCGGTCAACCACGGGCCCGGAGTTAACCGTTGTCCCGAACCATCTGCCAAGAACTCCGGGTCGCTTTTCACGATCATTAGAAATTCCTAATGAAACGGAGGGACGTTTCTAATTCGGGAATGACAGGTTTCCCTTGTCATGAAATTGAAAATCCGCATCGCAGTCATCACATTTTCCACCCTCGCCGCGCTTGCCGCAGCAGCCTCCGGGACCACCCTGCAAAATCTGAACACCGCCTATCAGGGGGAATCCAACGCGGCGAACCGCTACCAGGAATTCGCCAAAAAGGCGGAAACCGAGAATCTCAAACAAGCCGCCAAACTCTTCCGCGCGGCCTCCGCGTCCGAGGAGATCCACCGCAAGATCATCGAGAAAGCCATCCTGAAAATGGGCGGCCAAATCGCCACCTTCAAGCTCGACGCGATCACCCCGGCCTCCACCGCCGACAACCTCCGCAGCGCCATCAAGGGCGAGACCGCGGAAAAATCCACGATGTACCCGGATTTCCTCGCGACCGCCCGCACCGACAATGAAAAGTCCGCCATCCGCGCCTTCAACTACGCCCTGGAAGCCGAGAAAAAGCACGCCGAGTATTTCCAACTCGCACTCGACAAGATCGGCGGCGAACTCCCCGTCACCTGCTACCTTTGCAAGGATTGCGGACTGCTCCTCACCCAGCTTCCCGCGAAAAAATGCCCGGTCTGCCGGGAAGGGCTCAAGGAGTTCAAAATCATCAACTGAACCACCGCCATGAAAAACATCCTTGTCTGGGATCTGCCTATCAGGCTGTTCCACTGGACCTTCGCCGGATCGCTCACGGCCGCGCTCGCCATCGGATTCCTGGTGGATGACGACAGCCCGGTTTTCCAACTCCACATGCTCTTCGGCCTCGTCGCCGCGTTCGCGCTGGTCGTGCGACTCATCCTCGGGATCGCGGGTTCGCGCTACAATCGTTTCACCGCCATGCCGCTGCGACCGGTCGAGGTCGTGCGCTACATGCTCGGCGCGTTCACCGGCAAGGCCCGCCGCTACATCGGCCACAATCCGGGATGCGCCAGCGCCGCCATTTTGATGTTCACGCTCGTTCCGTTGTTAGTCGCATCCGGCGCGGGCTGGCTCGGAGAAACCGGCGCGGAATTGCACGAAAGCCTGGCGATCGCCCTGTGCGTCACGATCGGCACCCACATTCTCGGGATCATCTGGCACTCCGTGCGCCACAAGGAAGCCGTTGCCCTATCCATGGTCACCGGGCGCAAGGAAGGGCCGGAGGAAGAAGGACTGGCGACCGCCAACCCCGGTTGGGCGATCGCGATTTTCGCCGGCGGCGCGGCGTGGATTGGCGCGCTGTTTGCCAATCACGATCCCCGGGCGGAAACCGTCCGCCTGCCCGTGCTCGGCACCGTGATCCAAATGGGCGAATACGAAGGCCCGGAAAACGGCGGGGCAGACCAGGATGAAAACGAAGAGGAGGATGACGACTGAAAGACTTCCCGCCCGCCCGCTCACCTGCTACCAATCACCCATGAGGATCCTCGTTGCCGAAGACGACGCCAAGTTGCGTTCCCATCTGGTCAGCGCCCTGCAATCCGCCGGGCACGCCACCGACCAGACGGGCGATGGCGAGGAAGCGCTTTGGCTGCTCGGCGAGCACGACTACGACGCCGCCGTGCTCGACATCATGATGCCCGGAAAAGACGGCGTCAGCGTGACCCGCGCGGCCCGGACGCGCGGCTCGCGCACCATCATCCTGCTCGCCACCGCCCGCGGCGAACTGCGCGACAAAATCAGCGGCCTCGACGCCGGTGCCGACGACTATCTGGTGAAACCTTTTTCCACCGAGGAAATGCTCGCCCGCCTCCGCGCCTGCGAACGCCGCCGCCGCCCCGAGCTCGGAAACACCCTCCGCGTCGCCGATCTCGAGCTCGACCTCAAGGCCCGCACCGCCAACCGCGGCGGATTGGAAATCACCCTCACCAACCGCGAGTTCGCCCTGTTGGAAACACTCGCCGAAGCCTCGCTGCGCGCCGTTTCCAAGACCACCCTCATCGAGCGCGTCTGGGACCAATACTTCGATTCCGGCACCAACGTCGTGAACGTTTACGTCAACTACCTGCGGAAAAAAATCGATACGGAAGGGCTCAAGCCGCTCATCCACACGGTGCGCGGAGTGGGATTCGTCCTGAAGGAGGCAGCACGGTGAACTATCGTTTCAAAATCGCCGCCTGGTTCGGCGTCTCGCTAACAGCCTTCATCGGACTGTTGATCGTCACCGCGCACTGGCACCTCGACGAGGAGCTGCGCAAGGACCGCTGGGACCGCTCCCACCCGAAATATCCCGACTGGGTCATCCACGGCAGCTACACCAACGAGGAGGTCCACGACATCCTCGGCGAGCTCATGAAAATCTGGCTGTGGGTCGGCGTGCCCGCCGTCGCCACCTCGCTGGGAGTCGGCCTGTTATTGGCCCGCCGGTCGGTGCGGCCCGTCCGGCTCATCAACGACCAGTTGAAAGCGCTCACCCCCGCCACCCTGCGCGGCGGCATCACCTCTCCTGAAAATGATCCCGTGCTGGCGGACCTGGTCGAGCACATCAATTCCTCACTCGACCGCGCCGGCACCGCTTACGAGGAAATGGCCGGATTCTCCTCCCGGGTGGCCCACGAACTCCGCACCCCGCTGACGCTCCTGCGCATGAAAATCGAGCAATCCACCGGGGAAATGCCCGCCGAGATGCAGGAGGAACTCCAGGAGGAACTCGCCCGGTTGTCCCGCTTCGTCGAACGCTCGCTGCTGGCCGCCAAGGCCGAGAGCGGCTCACTTGAACCTAGCGGAAGTCCGGTGGATGTTTCGAAAATGCTCGAAGACATCGGCGAGGGCTATACCCTTCTGGCAGCGGAAAAAATGCTGCAAATCCACTGGCAGAACGCCGAGAAACTCACCGCCGTAACCGATGCCGATCTCCTCCGCCAAGTGATGCACAATCTGCTCGGTAACGCCCTTCGCTACGCCCGCTCAAAAGTCGAGATCCGCGCTTCGTCCGATGACGGCGTCCCCGTGCTCCGGATCTCCAATGACTGCGATCCCCGGACGATGGCCACCACCGGCCTCGGTCTCGGACTGCGCCTCGTGCGCGGCATCTGCTCCAGCACCGGAATGCAATTTCTAACTGACAACACCGCTGCGGGATTTTCCACCACACTGCGCATCTCGAACCTACCCGATACATGACCCCCAAAACACCAGATCCTCACGTCGTCGAGGAAGCCGACCACGATCTCGCCACCCACACCGGAGTCATCCGGGTTTCCACCGATCCGGTCCATGCCGTGGTCGACGTGGAATTCAATCCCGCCGTGCTGAGCGACAGCGACGTCCGCTCACTGCTCAAGAAACACATCTCCCACGTCGAGTCATCCATCCGCAAGCAAACGTTCCGCCTGGAGGGCAACGCCTGCGAGGCCTGCGCCCAGAAGCTGGAGAAAAAGGTCGGGAAAATCCCCGGCGTCCGACGCGCCACCGCCACCTATCTGGGAAAGGTGCTCTCCGTCACCTTCGACTCCGACATCGAACCGGAAGGCAACGTCGCCGAGGACGTGAAAAAAACCGGAGCCGACATCAAGCCGCTCGCGTCCCGAGGCGCTGACCAACGCTCGCTCTGGCAGAAAATCCGCGCCGGCGAGCTCAACGAGGAGATTTCCTGCGGCCTCGGCCTCATCTTCCTCATCGCCGCCCTGATCGTCGAGAAAACGGCCGGACTCAGCATGACCACCCACGCTCTCTATCTGGGAGCCTACATCTTCACCGGCCAGCAAGGCGTGCGCTCAGCTATCGCCTCGCTGCGGGAAGGCGTGCTCGATGTGGACGTGCTCATGGTGCTCGCCGCCCTCGGAGCCGCACTCATCGGCGCTCCGTTCGAAGGCGCGCTGCTGCTCTTTCTCTTCAGCTTTTCCAATGTCCTCCAGCGCCACGCCATGGAGCGCACCCAGCGGGCCATCGAATCCCTGCTCACCCTGCGCCCGGCCGAAGCCCTCGTGAAACGCAACGGCACCACGCTCAAAGTTGCCGTCGAGGATTTGGAAATCGGCGAAATCGTCGTCGTCCGCCCTGGCGAGCAGATCCCCGTGGACGGCGTGATTTCCGAAGGCAGCACCAATGTGGACGAATCCTCCCTAACCGGCGAGTCCATGCCCGTCTCCAAAGCCCTCGGCAGCCCGCTCTTCGCCGGCACCCTCAACCAGAGCGGCGGCATCGAACTCACCGTCACCAAGCGCTCGGAAGACTCCGCCCTCTCGCGCATGGTCAAGCTCGTCGCCGAGGCGCAGGCGGAAAAATCCGGCACCCAGCGCTTCCTCGAAAAAGCCGAGCAATACTACGCCATGGGCGTCATCCTCTTCACCATCGGCGTATTTATCGTGCCCTTCCTTTTCCAAGCGGAGCCTTTCGGCAAGGCCTTCTATCGCGCCATGACCATCATGGTCGTCGCCTCGCCCTGCGCTCTCATCATCAGCACGCCCGCCACCGTCCTCTCCGCCATCGGCGGAGCCGCCCGCCGCGGCATCCTCATCAAGGGCGGCTCCCATTTGGAAACCGCCTCCAAGATCGACATCGTCGCCATCGACAAGACCGGCACCCTCACCGTCGGCAAGCCCTCGCTCACGGAAATCGTCACCGCCGACGGCGTGCACGAAATCACGACTCCCCTGCCCGCTCCGGTAACCGCCCTGCTCCGCGTCGCCGCCGCACTTGAGGCGAAATCCGAGCATCCCCTCGCCCACGCCATCGTCAAAAGCGCCGAGACGCTCGGCATCAACCTACCGGAGGCCACCGATTTCCAATCCACCGCCGGCAAGGGCGCGGAAGCCACCATCGAGACCACCCGCTACCTCGTCGGCAGCGAGCGGCTGTTCCGCGAACTCAACGCCAGCGGTGCCGCCTCGCTCGCCGAAATTTCCCAACCGCTGCAAGCCAAGGGCAAAACCTGCGTCTGGCTCGGCACCCGCGTCGGCGACCTCGTCACAGCCCAAGCCTTGCTCGTCATGGCCGACACCATCCGCCCCGCCGCCCGCCAGTTAGCGGAGGAGCTCCACCGCCTCGGCGTGAAAAAAGTCGTCATGCTCACCGGCGACCAACGCCTCGTCGCCGAAGCCATCGCCCAGGAAGCCAAGGTCGATAAAGTGCACGCCGAGCTCCTGCCGGAAGATAAACTCAACGTCATCCGCGAGCTCAAGTTAGAAGGCACCGTCATGATGATCGGCGACGGCGTGAACGACGCGCCCGCTCTTGCCATCGCCGACATCGGCGTGGCCATGGGTGCCGCCGGCACCGACGTGGCCATGGAAACCGCCGACATCGTCCTGATGGGCGACCGCCTGGAAAACATCGCCATTCTCGTCCGCCACGCCCGCCGGGCCAAGCGGGTGCTCACCCAGAACCTCGTCTTTGCCAGCGCAGTCATCGTCGTCCTGATCATTTCCGCACTCGGCTTCTCGCTCGCACTGCCGTTAGGCGTCGTCGGCCACGAAGGCAGCACCGTCCTCGTCTGCCTCAACGGCCTGCGCCTGCTCATCGTCCATCAGGCAGGGAAATCATTGTGAGCGTGGCTGCGGCGTCCCGCCTACCCAACAGGTAGGGCCCGACCGCCGGGCGCGCCCACTTCACTTCTTCCGCCGGAGGCTACTCTTCCTCTTCTCCTCCACTCCCCACCCGCACCGCCCATCCGGGCGGACAAGTGGGCGGGCCGAGGCCGTCCAGCCCTACCCGGTAGGGCCCGACCGCCGGGCGCGCCCACTTCACTTCTTCCGCCGGAGGCTATTCT